>CAYOLA010000092.1:0-29908 GCA_964404735.1 uncultured Bacteroidales bacterium | reverse complement strand
GCCCTGTTCCGAAATGTATATTTTTGCATGAATTTTAAATCAAGACATGGACAACAAAATGCTGAAACCCGATTATATTTTTGAGACCAGTTGGGAGATCTGTAACAAGGTTGGTGGTATCTACACGGTTATCTCCACCAAGGCCAAAACCATTGTTGAGGAATATGGTGATAAATACATCCTGATTGGCCCTGATGTATGGATGGAAACCCGTGAACACCCCGATTTTATTGAAGACCGGGAAATCTTCGCCGCCTGGCGGGAAAAAGCTTCCACTGAAGGGTTGAACATCCGTATTGGAAGGTGGAACATCAGCGGACACCCCCTGGTCATCCTGGTCGACTTTACACCCCTTTTTGCGGGAAAAGACAAGATCTTTTACAGCCTGTGGGAAAGTTTTAAACTCGACTCCCTCTCTGGCCAGTGGGATTATATCGAACCCGCACTGTTTGGATATGCCTCAGCCAGGGTGATCGAAAGCTTCTACGACTTTAACCTTTCGGCCACTGACCGAATCGTGGCACAGTTCCATGAGTGGATGACGGGCACCGGCATCCTGTATCTGAAAGAGCATGTTCCACAGGTAGGAACTATTTTTACAAGCCATGCCACGGTGCTTGGCAGGTCGGTTGCGGGCAATGGATTGCCTTTATACGGTAAGATGGAGCAGTATGATCCCATGTCAACGGCCCGGAGTTTCGGTGTTGCCTCCAAGCAGTCGCTCGAATATATCTCTGCCAATGAAGCGGATAGTTTTACTACGGTAAGCGAGATCACAGCCGTCGAGTGCAGGCATTTTCTTGGCAAGGACCCGGATGTGATCACCGTGAATGGCTTCGAAGATTCTTTTGTCCCGCAGGGTGATGCATTTACCGAAATGCGGACCGCTGCGCGGGAGCGTATTATCAGGGTGGCGGAAGCCGTAACGGGTATTGAAATGCCAGATGATGCCTTGTTGGTTGTCAACAGCGGTCGTTACGAGTTCCGGAACAAGGGGATCGACCTGTTCATCGATGCCCTGGCCGCACTCAGGGATGGCGGTAAGGGCAGCCGTACCACGGTGGCATTCATCACTGTGCCGGCCAACCATGGCGGGCCCAGGCAGGATGTGCTTAAAAGACTGGAAGAGCCGGCTTTTGGGCCGGTCGAACAAGCCTGGCTGTCGCATTATCTCTTTGGTTACGATAAAGACCCCAGCATACAAAGGATCAGGGACAGGGGCCTGAACAATGCCGCCGGCGACAAGGTTTTTGTGATCTTTGTGCCGGCATACCTGGATGGGCGCGACGGTATCTTCAACATGCCCTATTATGATGTTCTCACGGGCTTTGACATTTCCGTTTTTCCTTCCTATTATGAGCCCTGGGGATATACACCCCTTGAGAGCATCGCTTTCAGCATTCCCACCATCACCACTTCCCTGGCGGGATTCGGTGCATGGATAGCGAATAACCACAGGATTGCCCACCATGCCGTAAGCGTTGTTGAAAGGACCGACGATAATGATGCCGAAGTGGTGAATGATATAAAGGGTGTTCTGGAGCATTTCCTGACGGCAGATGAAGATGAATACCGGGCTTCGGCAGCAGAAGCGCGAAAAATAGCCGCCGAGGCTCTGTGGGAGGCTTTCATCGTGAACTACCGCAATGCATGGTCGGCAGCACTGGCAAAGGTTGGCATGCGTTCCGATCTCTTCAGGGGAAAGCAGCAGCAGTTCAAGCTTCGCGAGTATGTTCCGGCCATTGGCAAGGAGAACATGCCCCTTTGGAATAAGGTGCTCGTAAGGGCTGAGATCCCCGACAAGCTGAAAGACCTGTTCGACATCTCCCGGAACCTTTGGTGGACATGGAACAGCGAAGCAGCTGACTTGTTCAGCTATGCCGGACCCGATGCCTGGGAGGCCTGCGGGCATAACCCGGTTACACTCCTCAAGATGCTGAGCCGCGATCGATATCTTGAACTGATAAAAGATACCGGCTTTCTTGAAATGCTCGGGAAGGTGAACAGGAAGTTCCGCGATTACATGCGTGAAAAGCCGGCCGAAGATTCCCCGCTGATTGCTTACTTCAGCATGGAGTACGGCTTGCATGAAACAATAAAGATATACTCGGGCGGACTGGGCATCCTGGCCGGCGATTACCTGAAACAGGCCAGCGATTCAAACCTGAACCTGATCGGTGTTGGCTTGTTGTATCGCTATGGATTTTTTAATCAGCAGCTTTCACCCCACGGTGAACAGATTGCCGAATTTATCCCCCAGCGCTTTAACCATCTTCCCATCAAGCCCGTGAGGAATGGAAAGGGCGAATGGGTGAAGATCAGCCTTGCCCTGCCCGGGCGCCCTGTATATGCAAAAGTGTGGAAACTTGACGTGGGACGTGTCACACTCTATCTGCTCGATACCGACATCAGCGATAATCAGGAAAAGGACCGGATGATCACGCACCACTTGTATGGGGGCGACAATGAGCACCGCCTCAAGCAGGAATTGCTGCTTGGAGTGGGCGGGATCCGTTTCCTTGAGACTGTGGGGATACGCCCGCGCGTTTATCATTGCAATGAGGGCCATGCCGCCTTTATCGGGATTGAACGCATGCGGAGGCTGATCGAAAACCGCATACTCAGCTTTCCCATGGTCCGCGAAATCGTTCGGTCGTCAACACTGTTCACGACCCATACCCCTGTGCCTGCCGGACATGATTCTTTCAGTGAGGAGTTGCTGCGCGCTTATATCCCGCATTATGCGAGCCGCCTGAACATCTCATGGAATGAATTTATGGGTCTTGGCCGTTTCAACCCGGCTAACAGCAATGAACCCTTTTCGATGAGCGTACTGGCCGTAAGACTATCGCAGGAGGTAAACGGAGTGAGCAACATTCACGGGAAGGTCTCACGAAAGATGTTCTCGGCGCTTTATCCCGGATATTTCCCCAGCGAAATACACATTGGCCATGTTACCAATGGTGTACATTATGGTACCTGGACAAGCCCCCGCTGGCGGAAGCTTTATGAATCGGCCTTCGGACCGGGGTTTTATGAGAAGCAGTCGGAACAGGAATACTGGCAGAAGATTTTCGACATCCCCGACGAAGATGTGTGGCAGGTGCGAAAGGAGTTGAAAAAGGACCTGTTCGGATTCCTGCGCCAGCGATTAACAGCCGACATGACCCGGCGGCAGGAAGCCCCGCAACACATCTTTAAAACCATCGACAAGCTCGATGAAAATATCCTGACCATCGGCTTCGCCCGCCGTTTCGCGACGTATAAACGGGCTCATCTGATCTTCAGGAACGAAGAGAAACTGGCCCGTATCGTGAATGATGAACACCACCCGGTACAGTTTATATTTGCGGGTAAGGCACATCCCAACGACAAGGCAGGGCAGGACCTGATCCGCCATATCATTGAGATCTCCAGAATGCCGGAGTTCCAGGGACGGGTCATGTTTGTTGAAGATTACGACATGCTGCTTGCCCGTAAGCTGGTACAGGGAGTTGACGTTTGGCTGAATACCCCGACCAGGCCACTGGAGGCCTCCGGCACAAGCGGCATGAAGGCGGCCATGAACGGGGTGCTGAACTTTAGTGTCCTCGACGGCTGGTGGGCCGAAGGATACACGACGGGGGCCGGATGGGCCATGTCCGAAAAAAAGACTTATGAAAACCAGCAATTCCAGGATGAACTGGATGCGGAAACCATCTACAACATCATCGAAACCGACATCATCCCGCGTTTTTATGAGCGTGATGCGACAGATGTGCCGGCAGCCTGGCTCCGGATGGTCAAAAAGGCCATTGCCGCCATCAACCCCGGCTTTACCATGAAAAGGATGCTCGACCAGTACGTGGAGAATTTTTATATGCCGCTGGCCCAACGTTCACTCGACATCAAAAAGGACCAATGCAGCATGGCGGCAGGCATCGTGGCCTGGAAAGAAAAGATAGCCCGGCACTGGAACGATATCAACGTGATCTCAGTAAAGGTGCCGGATTCAACTAAAAGAGCCCTCCGGTTCGAGGAAAGTTTCAAAGTGGAAGTTAAACTGAACCGTGGTGAACTTAACCCGGCCGACATTGGCATAGAAGTGGTCTTCGGGCAACGCGTGAACGACCGCATGGAAGACATACTCTTTGCCAATCCCTTAAAATTTAAGAACGACCAGAAAGGCGTTTCCACTTATGCAGCTGAGTTCGAAATCGACCATGCCGGTGTTCTCGATTATGCCATCCGGATGTACCCGTCAAACCCCACCATCCCATACCGGGAGGAAACAGGAATGGTCAGGTGGATATAGTTGGCGGAAAAATAATCCGGCTATCCTTGCAGGACCGAAAAGCATGTTTTGTTATATTTGAACACTAAAGTTAAAAATTAACAACTATGAAATTGCTCGAAGGAAAAAACACGCTGATCACTGGTGCTTCCCGTGGAATTGGCAAGGCCATTGCCCTTCGGTTTGCCGCAGAAGGAGCCAATGTTGCATTTTCCGACCTCAAACGCGACGTGAACATGGAAACCCTTGAACAGGAACTGACAGCCATGGGCGTGAAAGGCCGGGGCTATGCCTCCGATGCTTCATCACTTCAACAGAGTGAACAACTCATCGATGATGTTATCGCAACTTTCGGCGGTATCGACATTCTTGTTAACAATGCGGGCATCACACGCGACAACCTCCTGATGCGGATGGAAGAAAGCGACTGGGACATCATCATGGCCGTGAACCTCAAGTCGGTCTTTAACCTGACCAAAGCCGTACAGCGCTTTATGCTCAAGCAACGCAGCGGTTCTATCATTAATATGAGCTCTGTGGTAGGCGTGAGCGGCAATGCCGGTCAATCGAACTATGCTGCTTCCAAAGCAGGGATCATCGGTTTTACCAAATCCATTGCCAAGGAGCTGGGATCAAGAAGTATCCGCTGCAATGCCATCGCACCGGGATTCATCGAAACGGATATGACAGCCGCACTCGATGAAAAGGTAAGGGAGGCATGGATCAGCGATATACCCCTGAAAAGAGGCGGCACCGTGGATGACGTTGCCAACATGTGTGTATTCCTCGGAAGCGACCTTTCTTCCTATGTTACGGGCCAGGTCATCAATGTTTGCGGAGGCCTGAACCTTTGAGTTTTTCCGGATTTGCATGCCGCTGCATTCACACTTCCCGTATCTTCGCATAAAATAATAACCTGGTCAAATATCTTTATTGATTGGATTATCAAATTGTCATCGGCTATCCCACCTGGTTTGTCCTGCTTTGCATCTTTGCAGGGATCATCGCTTCCATGCTGCTGTATTTCCGTAACCGACACAACGAGTTTCCTGCCTGGCTCAGGCGATTGCTGGGCATTACCCGCTTTCTGACCGTAGCCCTCGCGGCATTTCTGCTGCTTTCACCCTTGTTGCGCCTGATCAGCCGGCAATATGAAAATCCAATCATCGTTGTTGCGCAGGATAACAGTATGTCTTTGGTATCAGGCAGTGATTCGGCTTTTTATCGCGACAGCTACCTTCCA
The DNA here is from genome assembly GCA_964404735.1 of uncultured Bacteroidales bacterium. Lineage (GTDB taxonomy): Bacteria > Bacteroidota > Bacteroidia > Bacteroidales > B18-G4 > B18-G4. Next base: position 24,392 of record CAYOLA010000092.1, on the reverse strand, counting down.
AAGATTAATGAAGTTATTGACCAACTTGCCGGAAAATATGATCTAAGGCTTTTTACATTTGGTGATGCGGTGAAAGCTGTTAATGGCAATAATTTCGACAGCCTCTCATTCGATGAAAAAACCACCAATATCGGTGAGCTTTTCGATATGATGGAAGTGCGATTTGCAAACCGGCATATCGGTGCAATGGTTCTGGCCAGTGATGGCATTTATAATACAGGGACGAACCCACTGTTTAAGATACCTTTATCCCCATATCCTGTCTATACCATTGCCCTTGGCGATACGTCCTTAGGCCGGGATGCCTACCTGAAGCGGGTGTTGTACAATAAGATTGCTTACCAGGGTAATGATTTTCCGGTGGAAGCCATCATTAACGCCGTAAAAATGGATGGTGCAACCCTTACGCTTACCCTTACCGAAGGTGACAGTATATTGGCCAGACAGCAAATTCCGGTCAGGGGGATGAATTACTCCACTACGCTGCGGCTGATCGTGCCGGCCGGGGAAGCCGGAGCCCGCCACTATGTGTTGCGCATCACTTCCGGTATGGAAGAGCAAAGCCTTGCGAACAATCGTTATGACTTATTTGTCGATGTGTTGCAATCGAGACAGAAGGTACTTATTCTGGCCCATTCCCCGCATCCCGATATCAGTGCCCTGCGCCAGGCCATTGGCGGAAACCTGAATTATGAGGTGGACGACTACCTGGCGGAAGATTTTAATGGCCCTTTACAGGCCTATGACCTGGTAATACTTCACCAGATCCCATCATCATCGCCTGCTTCGATGCGGCTGGCATCGGCCGTTACCAGATCAAAACTGCCATTGCTGTATGTGATCGGGCCGCAAACCGATTTGGGAGTTTTCAATACTTTGGTTTCGGGCATACAGCTCAATGTTTACAACCAGCAAATGAATGACGCCCTGCCTGTGGTGAATGACGCTTTCGGATTGTTTGAGGTTAACAGTGAAGCCCGGGAGTTGATGGGCCTGATGCCACCCCTGCAAACCCCTTTTGCCAGGTATAATACCAGCCATGCCGCTCATGTGCTGTTTTTTCAGAAGACCGGCAATGTCCCCGGCAGTAACCCCCTGTATGTCTTTTTCCAGGAGCCTGAAAAAAAATATGCCGTGATCACAGGCAGCGGACTATGGAAATGGCGGGTGAAGACCTGGCAGGAACGGGGCCATCATGAGCCTTTTGATGAGCTTTTGAATAAAAGCGTGCAGTTTTTATCTCTTAAAGAGGATAAGCGGCGTTTTCGTGTTCATGTGCCCGGTAATATTCCCGAAAACATGCCGGTAGAATTGGATGCAGAATTTTATAATGAAAGTTTTGAGCCGGTTAACGAGGCCGAAGCCGGATTGGAACTGAGGGATGAGGCCGGGAATGTGTATGATTTCGTTTTTGGACGGAGCGAATCTGCATATACGCTGAATGCAGGCATCCTCCCGGCAGGTGCCTATTCTTTCGTTGCGCAGGTTAAAGCCGGCGACAGCATTTTTGTTGATGGGGGAGGCTTTACAGTGGTACCGGTGGTTTTGGAACAACAGTCGCTGGTTGCTGCCCATGATCTGCTGGAGGAGTTGGCGCTGAGCAATAATGGCAGAATGATCCCGGTTGAAGGCCTCGACAGCCTGCCCGACATCATCAGCAGCGGAAGTGAACTGAAACCGCTGATCAGGCCGGAAAAGAGATTTGTCGAACTCATCGATATGGTATGGCTGCTGGGGGCAATAATCATCTTGCTCAGTGCTGAATGGTTCCTTAGAAAGTGGGGGGGAAGTTACTGATGGCCAATACGCTGTTTATTGTCATATTGATATTCATGCTGGCAGAATTCCTGCTCGATCGCATCCTTCATTATCTGAACAGTACGTATTGGAGCGATCGGCTTCCCGATGAACTCAGGGGAATTTACGACCCCGAAAAATATAAGCTTTCACAGGATTATGCGCGTATAAACCAGCGCCTGTCCGCACTAAGCAGTACCCTCTCTTTTATTGCCCTGCTGTTGATGCTGCTCCTGGGAGGCTTTGCCTGGCTTGACATGCTGGTGCGCGCCCTCAGCGAACATCCCGTGATCATGGCCCTGCTCTATTTCGGCACACTGGTGCTTGCATCAACATTGTTGTCGCTGCCCTTTAGTATCTACGACACATTTGTGATCGAAGAACGCTTTGGCTTCAACAAGACCACGGTTCGGACATTCATACTTGATCTCATCAAATCAATCATTCTTGGTGCGGTCGTTGGGGGGGGCATCCTGGCCTTGTTTGTTTATCTATACATAGCCACAGGCCTGTATTTCTGGCTTTTTACCTGGGCGGCAGTCAGCGCTTTCATGCTTTTTATGGGCATGTTTTATTCAAACCTGATCGTCCCCCTTTTCAATAAGCAAAAGCCCCTCGAAGCCGGGCCGCTCAGGGATGCGATCGAGGATTTTGCATCAAAAACCGGCTTTAAGCTGAAAAATATCTATGTTATCGACGGATCGAAGAGAAGCAGTAAGGCCAACGCCTATTTCACAGGGCTTGGAGCCAAAAAGAGGATCGTTCTGTACGATACACTTATCATGGAACACAGCATCCCTGAGATCGTTGCCGTCCTGGCTCATGAAACAGGGCATTACCGGAAGAAGCACACCACCACAGGCATGTTGCTTTCGGTATTGCAGACCGGTCTCATGCTGTTTATCCTTTCACTATTCATCAATATGCCTGTATTATCAGAGGCTATCGGTGCCCGGCAGCAAAGTTTTCACATGGGACTGACGGCTTTTGGTCTGCTTTACGCCCCGCTATCGACAGGATTAGGTCTAGTCATGAATTACATTTCCAGGAGAAATGAATATGCAGCCGACCGCTATGCTGCTGAAAATTATGATGCGGAAGCGCTTGCTGCGGCGCTGAAAAAGCTTTCGGTTAATAACCTCAGTAATCTGCGCCCCCATCCTGCCTATGTGTTTTTCTATTATTCCCATCCGCCCTTGCTGAAACGACTGGCTGCGCTGAGAAAACATTTCGTTTGATTGTTGCACCCCTGCGGGGCGCCGGATGACTGAATCTGCATTTGTTTATCAACGTTTGGGCCCTACGGGCCCAGTTCCATAGATTGCATTTTGATTTTTACTGTTGATGCCTTTGGTAGGGAATGCCCCGCAGGGGCATAAGATTGATGAAAAAAAGGCATTGAAAAGACACTTATGCGCCCCGTAGGGGTGCGACTACTGCGTAGCTGAAAAGAAATCATCCAGAAAATAGCCCTTGCGAATCAATTGGTCGCGATGCTGAGAGTAAAACTTTCGCAAACTGCTGGTGGTCACAGAGAAAGTGATCCCATACCTGATATTTTTTTCTTTGGCTGTAATGATCCTGCCCTGAAAGGGAATGCCCGGGATATGTTCTCCTTTTGACGGGTCATGCTCAGGAATGAGGTATGTTCGCTCGGTGGCGGCGGCCGAGCGTATCATCCCGACCATCTCGAGATTCGGCAGGCCGTCGCGGATGGCGATCACCGGTGCTCCGCTGTAACCTTCGTTAAATACGGCATCGATCAAAAATGTGCCTTTACCGATGCGATCAGGGTCGCTCACAATGCCGTGTCCCGCCATGCGCTGTCCCATGGGGAATCCCAATACGTAAACAAAACTTCCCCATTCAAGTTCCTCCGATCTGCCCAACGGATAGGGAAAAACGGAATATTCATGAGTCGTGCCGGCATCCATCGTCTTCCCAAGAAGGACAATGTCGTCTTTTCTGTCGACAGCCAGCACTTCCAGCTCACTGCCTTCCCTGATCCCGGAAGCATTGATCTGCCGCCTCACTTTCACGCCAATGGCTCCGATATACTGATCATCAGGTGGCGGGTGATAGGATATCAGGGTGTCGGGGAAATCAACAACATGGGCGCAGCCCAGGAGGGCAATGCGGTCTGCACCTGTCCAAATCAGAAGGGCTGTGCCACCGGCCGCCTCGGAAAATACATCGGTACTGATGGCCAGGCTTGAAAGTTTTGCCGTGCTGCCGCGAATGCTGTCAAGGCTCATGCGGCTGCCGGGCGAAAATTCAAACACCTGGTAGAATACCAGCACATCCACTTTTTGTATGGATGCGGCTACTGCCGAAAGCGCCGAAGCACTGTTCCCACGCGGAAAACCGCTGTCGTACCTGCCGTCGGCATCGGCAACCACCGCTGGTAGGTCAGTGCTTACAGCACAGGCTGTCAGCAGCAGGAGCGGTATATATACCAAATACTTGAAGGACTTCAGCCTCATTGTTTGCGGAAGATGTAGGTTGATATCCTCATGGCCTTGCTCGAATTGATCTTCCCGCTGCTGCCGGAGGCGATCAGGGTGTACCCCCTGGAAGCCATCAGGTTCATGGCCCTGTTGATGGTGCGGTTGTTTTCGAGCATGTATTCGTCATTGTATTTGAATGGCCCGAGCGCTATGATTTCACTCTCCTCATCGGCATAGGTGATCACGATCTTGGAGTTGACAACGGCATAGTTCTCATAGATGCTCATGGTGGCATAGGTGCCTTGCGCTTCCGTAGCCGGGCTGAACGACAGCAGGGCGAGGCTTGCAATGGTAATGACTGCCACAAGGCTGGCCATTATGACATGATTTTTCTTCATGGTTTATACATGTTAAGTGAGTAATTTGGAAGATCAAAGTTAATAAAAAGGAATGCTCAGAGGTCGCGTCTATGGATTATCCAATATGATAATGCACCGAAAACGAAAATATAGCCCGCCACCAGGGCGGTATCGGCCAGGCTGATGTAATCCTGGAATTCAACCCCGAACAGCCGCATGATGGTCGTATTGGGGATATCGATGAGCGAGCCAATGGCCTTCTTCGGGAAGTAGTCGGCAATGTAGTCGGGGAGCCTGAACCTGGCCAGGGGTTCAATGATGTAAAAGTACAGCAGTAACAGGCCGATCGACAATCCCGACCGTTTGGCCAGCAAGCCGATCAGGAAAGCAAACATCAGGAATGCGAATACCTCAAGGAAATAGGCAGCCAGGAATTCCATCCGGCCGAAAACATCATGTAAACTTACATGATCAGTATGGATCAGTCCCAATATCAAACCAATGATGAACACCAGGAGGGTGGCAGCCAGGGAGAAAAGGAGCAGGCTCAAAAATTTGCTTTTCAGAAAGTCCCAGCGGCTGAAGCCACAGATAATATTCTGACGGATGGTTTTATAGGCGTATTCGTTGGTGATGAGGATGATCACGATCAGGGCGGGGAATATCTTGAAATAGCCGGCTATATATGTCAGGTTATGCCAGATATCAGGCAAGCTGTATGCGCTGATGCCCGGCAGCGGGATGGGGCTTTGTTTATTGGCCTGGGTAGCCAGGTCATCAAGGAAAGCCTGCACGCCGAAGAAGAAAAGCGAGACCAGTACCACATACAAGCCGCTCAAAATCCAGAAGGTCTTGTTGCCCGTAAACTTGCTGATCTCTATCTTAAGCAGCCTGATCATTTCTTTTCCAGTATTTCAAGGAAGTATTTCTCGAGATTTTTTTTCTTCATGTTTATATGGCTCAAAACCACCTTGCGCGAAATGAAGTATTGGTTGAGTTCGCTGCTGCCATAGCCTTCACGGAGTTTTGCCATCCATTGGTTTCCCTCTTTGGCATAGCTGATGACATGTGGGTTTTCTTTGAGTCCCTTTTCCAGGCCTTCCTCATCAACAGCCATGATCTCAACATGGGATGAGGCATTGATCATTTCTTCAACCTTCCCGGTAAAGATGTTTTTGCCTTTGTTGAGCACGGCCACGTGGGTACATGTTTTCTGGACCTCGTCAAGCAGATGGCTGGCCAGGATGATGGTCATGCCCTCTGCAGCAATCCGCAGTATGAGTTCACGGATTTCGGCAATACCTTGCGGGTCGAGCCCGTTGGTCGGCTCGTCGAGGATCAGCACCTCTGTATTGCCGAGCAGGGCGGCTGCGATGGCGAGCCGCTGTTTCATCCCCAGCGAATAAGTGCGGAAACGGCTTTTTTTGCGCTCCGTCAGCTTTACCATCTCCAGCAGTTCAGGGATCTTGTCGTAGGAGCAACCTTTGATCGATGCGATGATCTTCAGGTTTTTCTCGCCCGACAGGTAGGGGTAAAAAACCGGCACCTCAAGGATGGCTCCGATCCTTTTCCTGTCGGCCTTTGACGGGATCCCGTTGAACCAGGAAAAACTTCCCGCGCTGGGGTTGATCACCGATAGCACCAGGCCCAGGGTGGTCGTCTTCCCGCTCCCGTTCGGTCCCAGTATGCCGTAAACACTGCCTCTGGGGATTTCCAACGATAACTCGTCAACGGCACGTATCCTGCCGTATTTTTTGCTTAAATTCCGGATGCTGAGGATGCTGTGATCCATGAAGGCCTTAATTCAGTGCAACGAATGTACAATTTTTAATCAATTAGACGTAGAGAAAAGGTTTTGATTACAAAAAAGACCAATAAATTTGACAGTTTAGCAGATAAATGCTAATTTCGTCATGGAATTGATAAAAAGAATATTTTAAAAAAGGAAATTATGAAGATAGCCAACGAAAAGGTCGTTTCATTGACTTACACCCTGACAGAGAATGATGAGAATGGGACAATGATCCAGAAAGTTACCAGCGAAAAGCCTTTTGTTTTTTTGTATGGGTCGGGATTTTTGCTACCCATGTTCGAAGAAAAGCTGCAGGGGCTTGAACCCGGCGCCGCGTATGCATTCAGTCTCGACAGCGACAATGCCTATGGTCCGGTTCGCGACGATGCCTTTATGGAACTTGATAAGGGCGTATTTGAAATTGACGGCCAAATTGATGATAGTATTCTTTTTGTCGGTAACGACATCCCCATGCAGAATGACGAGGGACATACCCTCATCGGTAAAGTGATGGAGATTTTAGACGATAAGGTGGTTATGGATTTCAATCATCCCCTGGCGGGAAAGGATTTGCATTTCAAGGGGGAGATCCTTGATGTACGCGATGCCACCGATGAGGAGATCGAGCATGGGCACGTTCATGGCCCCGAAGGGCACGATCATTAACGTGTTTCCACAATTAGCCTGATTTTATTTGTAGATCAGAAATACTGCCGGCTGCTTGTTTAGCATGGGCGGGTTCTCTTTCCATTTTCGGATGCTGCGGGTGCTGATCATTTCGTTTTTGCAGCTCAGGTTGGCGGCAATACACAGCCGGGTTTCGGGCAGACAGTTGGCGATGAGCGCGTTAAAAACCTGCATGTTCCTGTAAGGGGTTTCAATGAATATCTGAGTTTGGTCTTCCCTGTATGCTTGCTGTTCCATTTTTCTGATGGCGGTTGATCTCAACTTCGCATCTACGGGAAGGTAACCCCTGAAAGCAAAATTTTGTCCGTTAAAGCCCGAAGCCATCAGGGCCAGTGTGATGGAGGATGGCCCGGACAGCGGAATAACCCTGATGCCCTGAGCATGGGCCATTGATACCAGTACCGAACCCGGGTCGGCAATGCAGGGCAGGCCGGCTTCGGAAAGCAGCCCGGCCTCATGGCCCTGCCTGAGCACTTCAAGGATCTCTTCTGCATCTTCGGGGCTGCTGTGTTCGTTCAGCAGAAAAAAATGCATGCTGTCGATGTTAACATCCCTGTCGATCTTTTTCAAAAAGCGCCTGGCCGACCGGAGGTCTTCAACGACGAAATAAGACAGTCGGGCGATGATATCTCCGAGCCCTGCCGGGAGGACTTCTCTTGGGGATGTGTCGCCGAGCAGGGTCGGTATCAGGTATAGCTTTCCTTTATTCATCATGCAGGCAAATTGTTTTTATGATTGATCCCATGGCAGTTTGTCGAGGTCGATGTTCCCTCCTGAAAGGATAATGCCCACTTTTTTTCCGTTAACATCAAGCTTGTTTTCGAGCAGTGCGGCAAGGGGTACGGCCGAAGAGGGCTCCACCAGTATCTTCATCCTTTCCCAGATCAGCCGCATTGCCTTGCTGATGGCTTCTTCGCTGCTTGTTACGATACCATCCACATAGCGTTTGATAATGGGGTAGGTGAGGCTTCCCAGGGAGGTGAGCAGCCCGTCGGCAATGGTTTTCGGGTTGACTGACGGGATGAGCCTGCCCTGGTAATAGGAGCGGAAGGCGTCGTCGGCCCCTGCCGGTTCGGCTGCATACATCTTGCAGTTTTGTGTAAGGTAGTTCACCGTGAGGGCGGTGCCGCTGCTCAGGCCGCCGCCGCCAACCGGTGTGATGATGAGATCGAATTGGCCATAATCTTCAAACAGTTCGAGGGCTGCAGTGGCCTGTCCGGCAATGATCATGAGGTTGTTGTAGGGATGGATCTCAAGCGCGCCGGTTTCGGCCATGACCTTTTTAAGCGTATCCTCCCGGTCTTTTAAGGTGGGTTCACAAAAGGTGATCTTTCCCCCATAAGCCCTGACCCCTGCCACCTTCACGGCAGGAGAGGTGCGTGGCATCACGATATGGGCATCCGTTTGGCGCAGGGAGGCGGCACGTGCGAGGGCCTGTGCATGGTTGCCTGACGAATGCGTGCAAACACCCTGGCCGAGCTGGCCGGCGTCAAGAGAAAATACGGCGTTGCAGGCACCCCGCGACTTAAAAGCGCCTGCCTTCTGGAAGTTCTCGCATTTAAAATATATATCGGCATTCAGCAGCCGGTTGATGCCGGCACACTGCATAACGGGCGTACGGTGTATGTATGGCCTGATGCGTGCGGCCGCTTCTTTGATGCTTTCCAGGTCGGGAGCCTGCATGGTTTTACTCTTTGGGTACGAAGGTAATAAAAACGGAGTGATGCCTCAGGCAGAATTGTACGGTCAGTGATCCATTCCGCCGGCAATTTTTTCACAGGCGAGGTCCATAAGCCGGTATACCTTTTCAAAGCCGTCGCTGCCGCCATAGTACGGATCCGGCACTTCCATATTTTGGCCCTCGTGGGCCATATTCATCAAAAAATCGACTTTTCCGCGGTCTTTCACGTTCCGGGCAACCCGCATCACATCTGCATGGTTGCGGGCATCCATTACATAGATCCGGTCATAATAGTCGAAATCGTCTTCGGTGAACAGTCTGGCCACCTTATCGGATATATCAATGCCATGATTTTTTGCCGTGGCCACCGAACGCGGGTCGGGATGCTGGCCTTCGTGATAGGGTTCGAAGCCGGCTGAGGCGATGACACCCCTGATGCCCCGCTCGTCAAATTTTTTTCGGAGGATGCCTTCGGCCAGGGGCGAACGGCAAATATTGCCAAGACAAACAAACAGAATTTTCATGCTATATGGAATACTTGGCCAGGCCGGTGGAGGGGCATGGCCGGGATCTACATTTTGATTTTTTTGTCGAGTTCTTCCACGTATATCCTAAACTGCTTATCGGTGTCGATGAGGTTGTTGACTGTCCGGCAGGCATGAAGGACCGTTGCATGGTCTTTGTTGCCGCAATGCAGCCCGATGGTGGCAAGGGAAGCCTTGGTGTGTTTTTTTGCAAAATACATGGCCAGTTGGCGGGCCTGAACGATTTCCCTTTTACGGGTTTTTGAGTTGATCACATCAATGGAGAGGTTGAAGTAATCGCACACCACTTTTTGAATGTAATCAATGGAAATTTCCCTGGCTGTATTCTTGACAAATTTGTCGATCATCTGTTTGGCCAGTTCAAGGGTGATGGCCTTTTTGTTAAGCGATGATTGGGCCAGGATGGAGATGAGGGCGCCTTCAAGTTCCCTTACGTTGGTATTGATGCTGTATGCCAGGTATTCAAGTACATCTTCGGGCATCTCGATCCCGTCATTATATAGTCTTTTTTGCAGGATGGCGATACGTGTTTCCAGGTCGGGCGGCTGAAGGTCGGCGGCCAGTCCCCACTTGAATCTCGACAGCAGGCGGGGCTCCATGCCTTTCAGGTCGATCGGCGGCTTGTCGGAAGTGATCACGATCTGATGGCTGTTCTGGTGCAGGTGGTTGAAGATGTGGAAGAATACATCCTGTGTCTTTTCCTTTCCCGCCAGGAACTGAATGTCGTCAATGATCAGCACGTCGATCATCTGGTAAAAATGAACGAAGTCGTTCTGGTTATTGTTCCGTACCGAATCGATGTATTGGGCGATGAACTGCTCGCTGCTCACATAGAGCACGGTTTTTTCGGGGAAATTATTCTTTACCTGTATGCCAATGGCATGGGCCAGGTGTGTTTTTCCAAGGCCGACATCGCTGTAGATCAGCAGGGGGTTGAAAGCGGTCCTTCCCGGGTTTTCCGATACCGCGAAACCAGCCGACCGTGCCAGCCGGTTGCAGTCGCCCTCAACAAAACTGTCGAAAGAATATGAGTCTACCAGCTGGGAATTGACCTTGATCTTCTTCAGGCCCGGGATGATGAAAGGATTGGGAATTTCCTTTGCCCCGTTCCGGTTGATGTCGATGGGCATGGGAACTGCCGGGTTCCTGGTGGCCCTGCGGTTGGATGTGGGCACCTTGATGGCATAAGGGTTGGCCGACTGGAAAGAATTATCCATGATGATGCTGTATTCGAGGCGGCCTTCCGTGCCAAGTTCTTTCTTGATGGTCTTCTTTAAAAGATTGATATAGTGCTCCTCAAGCCATTCATAAAAAAACTGGCTCGGCACCTGTATGGTGAGAACATCATTCTCGAGCTTAAGGGGTTGAATGGGAACGAACCAGGTTTTAAAACTTTGATAATGGATATTATCCTTGATAATCTTCAAACAGTTTTCCCATACTTCAACAGCTTTTTTTTCCATCCGCAATCAGAAAAAATAAAAGATTCAAAAAATAAGATTATTCGTAAGCGTTGCGCTGCCTTAATGATACCCGGTCGTCGTTTGAGTGATCTGGAAGCTGATTTTGGTTAACAAAGATGTATCAAAAAAAGTTAAAAAAAAACAAAAAACGCTATTGACTTATTAAAAAAATTGTCGTATCTAAAAGGGCAAATACCGGTATTTCATTGCTTAAATCTTATGCTCTTGTATCACACTGTTTTGTCCTTCGGCGCAAGGGTGTTTCCAATGATAAATAGTTAAATTTTCCTGTGACCGTTTTCGTTTATAAAGTTAACAATTTTTTACATGAACGAAAAAAAAGTTTGATTCAGGGGTTAATCTGAATTCAGACCATATATAAATAACGGATTTTAACACCCTTCATCTTCCCTGCTTTATCGTACACATGATTGCTTTCGTTTTTCCTGACCTGAAAAATCAGCCTGCAGTCGAGCCGGAAATCCTGTTCCAATACTTCCAGCTTTTCATCCTTCATCAAACGCATCACTTCGTTGAGCAGCGGGTATTCAAAGTGCAGCTCATAAACATCGTAAACGGTCATTGTAACGATGCCGGCGGCCGATAAGGCCTCTTTGGCAGCTGTTTTATAGGCCCTGATGAGACCGGGAACTCCCAGCCTGGTTCCCCCGAAATAGCGTACCACTACCAGGAGTACATTGGTGAGGTCGAACGACAACAATTGCCCGTGGATGGGCCTGCCGGCAGTGCCCGACGGCTCACCGTCGTCGTTTTGGCGGTAAGCCGACTTATCATGCCCAAGGATCCATGCATAACAATGATGACGGGCATCGTGGTATTCTTTCCTTACATTTTCAAGGACTTCCTTTACCTCCTCCTCGCTTTTCACCGGAAAAGCCAGGGCAATGAACTTGCTTCCCCTGTCTTTATAGATCCCTTCTGCTTTCGATGCAATGGTTTTATAAGTATCATCAAACATGATCACTGTGCGTTGGAGATGAGTAAAATGGCTGTGATGGCCAGCAGGATGCCCAGCCAGTTGGCCCTGCTGAGGCGTTCCCTGAAAAGCAGGAATCCGGTCATGGCCGATAAGGTCACAATGCCCGCGTTTACCACCGGGAATACCATGGCGCTGTCATATTCACCCATGGCCTTCAAAATATAAAAGGTCGACCCGAAATTGAGCATCCCCAGGATGGTTCCTGCAAGGATATTCCGCCAGCTGATCCGGCGGGGAAGCCTGAACTGCATTATCGCCCCCGTTAACAAACCGGCCAGCAGGGCCGTTAAAAAGATTATCGAAAGAAACAGTATCAGCTCATTGCTGTTATTGATATGGTGGTGTTCGCTGTATTTCATGAGTGTGTCGTTCACCCCGTTGCCCAGGAAGAGGAATAGGGGCAATACAACGTATTTCCGGGGAAAAGAACTTTTTGCCCCCCTGCCCAGTGTCAGGTAAAAGGCGATCATGGCCAGTGCTACTCCGGTGGCGGCTAAGGGCGTGATGTTTTCCTGCAGGAGGAAAAGTCCGGCAATGACCGGTACCACCACCGACATCTTGCTGGCGACCGACGTAAGTGCCACGCCAACTTTTTGCGCCGAAAGTGCGAAAATGTAGAAGGTGGCGATAAAGGTGATCCCCAGCACAAGGGCATAGATGAACCAGGGTTCACCGGCAATCAGCGCGGGGCTGACGGGTCCCCGGTAAATAATCAGCCCGAAGGCCACGGCAATGACATAATTGATGGTGATGGCCTGAAAGTTGTCGATCCTGTAACGCATAAACAGCTTCATAACCGCAAAGATGGCCGTCGACTGCAGTATGGTCAGAACAAGAAAGATCATGGGTGTTGTCGTTTAGGTTATGATCAGTTTATCGGGCAATTAGGAGGGAAGGATGGTGGCCTGCATCTGTCGTTAATCCGCATCATCGCTTCCTGCGCTCATCTTTCAGGTTATTGTCAGTGCCGGTATTTCAGGTAGAATTCAAGGTGCCGCCTGGCGATGGCTTCCCAGCTGTACTCCTCAAGGATCACCTGATGTGCGTTTCCGGCGATCGTCTCGCGTTTTGTATCGTCGTGTAGCAGATCAATGATGGCACGTGAAAATTCAACCCGGTCGGAAGGGTCAACGAGCAGCCCGTTGTATCCGTGACTGATGGTATTCCGGATGCCCCCGAACCTGGAAGCGACAACGGGCGTGCCGCAGGCCATGGCCTCCTGGCTGGTCATGCCGAAGGGTTCAAAAAGCGATGGCATGACAAACAAAAGGGCCTGCTGGTAGTACGGACGCATCATGCCATCGGGAACATAGCCGATCTTCATGATGCTGTTGGCCATACCCGCTTCCGTAATGATCTTGTCCATGTCGGCAAACACCTCAAGCTCCCTGGGTTTCGGGTTGGGCGATCCGCCACCGATCACCAGTGTTGTGTCTTTGACTTCCTTCAGCACAAGTTCCCAGGCATGAAGCAGCAGGTCGTGCCCCTTGTTGCTGTCGATCCTGCTAAGGCAAAAGACATATTTTTCGGGCAGGGGTGTTTCTATTTTTTTATCGCCTGCGCGGGGCGGATAATAGTGGTGGACGTCAACCCCGGGGGGGATGATCACAATGTTGCCGGCATCATAATCATATAATTCCCGCAGCTTTTCGTGCTGCACGATGGATGTGAGGGATTGTGCATTAACGCTTTTGAAAATCCGCATTTCTTCTGCTATCCTGTGCCTGAAATTGAATTTTTTTTCCATTTCTCCGGGATCGCCGCCCATCTGGTCCCTTTTCCAGGCTCCCAGCGAATGTGCCGTAAAGTAGACCGGTTTGTTCAGGGCACGGGCCACATCCAGCGCCACAATGCCTGCATCCACATAATGTCCGTGGTACAGGTCATAATCAAGTTTGTTCTGCCTGATAAATTCAATCATGTTCTCCGAAAGTTCGGGCAGCACATCATAAATGAATTCTTTTGGGATGAATTCCCACGGGCCGGCCGGTATCCTGATGACCCGCACCCCCGGGTGCCCGGGCACGGGGTCGACCTGCGGCTGATCCTGATCAAACCAGCGTGTGTAGATATCCGTGTCATACCCTGCCGCTGCCAGCGCTTTGGCAAGTTCCAGCACATATACCACCTGCCCGCCGGTGTCGGTTCGCCCCAGCTGCGGTAAGGGATCAAAGTAACCATGCGTGCTCAGCATGGCAATTTTTCTGGCATTGTTATTCATGTCGTGCTTGTTTAATTGCTTCGTACTGCCGGGTGATGATGATGTCTGCATTCTTCTTCTGTGCACTGATGATCCCGTGCTCTATGCGCAGGATCTGCTCAAGGAATGCATCCTGCTTTTCCCTGCCCCGTTTCAGCCTGGCCTTTTTGGTGTCCTCTTGGTTACGGTCGATAAAGATGCGGCAATCGGCCTGCTTCAGTGCGGTGGTATAGGTGCCCTCAGCAATGAGTACTTTATAATTGCCAAGATCGGCTGTTTCACTTGTGATGAGGTCTTCGTTGAAGATCACCAGTGGCTTTTCAATGATGCCGGTGCCGGTTCTGGCGGCTTCGATGTTGGCGTCGAGCTGCGAGAGTTTTACTTCCTGCATCCCCACCCAGCCAATGTCTTCCTTCCTCTTTGCCGCATTGGTCTTCGGCGGGTAAATAAAATAATCGTCCTGTTGAAAAATATAGGCGGGATATCCCTTTTTTTCGAGCACTGCTGCGATGGCAGCGGCGATCTCGGATTTCCCGGCGCCTGACTCCCCGGCCACGGTGATGCAATACTTGCCATCAAAGCCGGATATTTCAGGCAGCATCAGCTCAACGGCCTGCCTGGCCGCTTTACGGTGCAAATTATGAATGATCAATATGTCACCTTTCATATTTTAATACTTTTATTGTGATCCTCAAATATACGGAAATTCGTTAATTTTGAGGGATGGATATACATTCGGCCAGGATCGGTGAAATGCGCAGGTTGGTCGGGGATGAACTGCTTGCAGTTTACCCCGCAACAGAGGCAGCGGCCATTGCACAGGCTTTATTCACTCAACTGACGGGAAAATCTGCTTCGGAGCTTGTGATGGACAAGGAGCATGAACTTACCGAGTCGGAGTTGTTCTTTTTGCAGCAGGCCCTCGGGAGGCTTTTGCAGATGGAACCGCTTCAATATATCACCGGCACGGCTTGGTTTCACGGTTATCCCTTTACGGTGAATCCTTCGGTACTTATTCCACGGCCTGAAACGGAAGAACTGGTTTCGTGGATCACGGACGAGCTGAAGCGGAACGGCGAAAAGCCGCGTATCCTCGATGTGGGAACCGGCAGCGGTTGTATCGCCCTTACACTGTACAGGAATGTTCCCGGCTGCGAGATATGGGCGCTTGATGTTTCCGATGAGGCCCTCGCTGTGGCCCAGGAAAATGCGAATAATCAGGAGGCTGCCATCTTCTTTACACGGCTCGATATTCTCCATAAACCTTCATGGGACCGGCTTCCCTCTTTCGGGCTTATCGTTAGCAATCCTCCCTATGTAACCCCGGCCGACAGGGAAAAGATGATGGTTAATGTGACAGGCTTTGAACCCCATATTGCGCTTTTTGTTGATGGCGACGACCCCCTGGCCTTCTATCGTGAGATCATCCTCTTTTCCTCTTCCCATCTCGACTTTGGCGGATCACTGTTTTTCGAATGCAATGAAGGAAATTCCCATACCGTGGCTGGATTGATGGAGAAACACGGCTTTTCCAATGTTGCGTTGCGGAAGGATATGCAGGGCAAGGCAAGGATGCTCAGGGGAATGTGGTTTAACGACTGATAAACCGCTATGTCTTGTACGGGTTGACTTGCCGGCTTATTTCAAGAGTTTTTCCAGCAGAATCAGCGTTTCCCGGCCGATTCCCCTGGCATAACTTTCGCGCGGCCCGGCAATATTCAGAACGTTTACGTTATTTGTACGGCACCATTGCACGAATTCATTTCTGTCACAGCTGCCTGACAGGTCGGCAACAAATACCGGCTTATCACATTCGCGGCAGCAGCGAAGGGTCAGATCCGTGCCGGGGTCCATGCTGCCTGCATGAATGACCAGGGTTCCGTCGCCCTCAATCACATTCATGCGGGTACGTACTTCATAGGATTCTACGGGACTTTCACGAAGCGGATAGGAATCAGGTATGGGGCCGTCTTCGGCCTTTCTTCCGGCCGGACACCATCCGCCGCAGACAAAACCGTTTCCGAGGGCAAAATCAAGCGCTGCGCGGTCAACGCCCGTCTGGCCGCCCGATATGATCTTCAGTATGGGATTATTGCTCGTCTTCATCATCCTGTTCAAGGATAAAATCGCGTTGCGACTTCACCAGGTTGATGGTATAGAACAGGATGGACTTCATCTCACTGAGGATGCCCAGGTACATCAGGCTGTTCTTGGTCCCCGCTTCCTGGTTCTTGATACGCTTGATCTGTTTTTTGTTGATGTCTTCGATCAATTTCAGAATTTCAGCCTGCTGATCAATGATGCTGCTGATCTCCGTATACCTGTGCTCACGTATCGACTGGAGAATTTCCTGGTACATGGCCGCAATTTTCACATTGAGCTTGTTGAGCTCCTCAACCTGACCGGGAAGCAGCCCCCTGTGGTTATTGTCGATATGGACGGTAGCCGTTTTTGCAATGAAGTAAACCGAGCGGGTGATCTCGCGCAGGAAGTCGAGCACCTGAACGTAATAATGGCCCGTGTCGACAGAATCTTCTTCCAGTTGGTCGATGGTCTGATGGAGGTTGTCTTTGAGGTGCTTTGCCTTTTTATTGAATTCGGAGGCCTGCCGGCTTTTCTTTCGCAGCTTGCGGAGGTCTTCATTGGCCAGCCCCTTGATCACCGAAAAGAAAGCAATGGGCACTTCTTCCAGGATTTCGCTAACGGTATCGGAACACTTGTCGACAATATTCCTGCCGTTCAGTTTTTCTTCCCCTTCAAAGGATTTGGCCCGGCTGTTTTTCTTCTCTACCCTTTTTTTGTGAAGCATGTGGGTGCGGAAAACAAGGAATGCCGAAACCAGGATCAATGCGGCAACGGCAGGCATTTTTCCATAATAGATGATCATGGCAATGATGAAGGAGACCGTAAAGGCCGTGAAAGCCGTCAGGAACCATCCCCCGATGACCGAAAGTACGCCGGTAACCCTGTATACCGCACTTTCACGCCCCCATGCCCCGTCGGCAAGTGAGGTACCCATGGCAACCATAAAAGTAACATAGGTGGTTGACAGGGGTAGTTTGAGTGATGTGCCGAAGGCGATGAGGATACTGGCAACGACCAGGTTAACGGATGCCCTGATCATGTCGAATGAAACGGCATCTTTCTTCTGCTGCTTGATGCTGATCTCTTTAACTTTATCGAGATCAAAGCGTTTGTTAAGGTTATGCTTTACTCTTTCGGGGATCAGGCCATTTACCCCTTTGGCCGCCTTCCGGGTCTGCCTCACAATCAGCCTCGAAAAAAGGGTTGAACTGAACCGCTCGCTTCCTTCGCCCTGCCGTGCCAGGTTGATTTCAGTGTCAATAACCGAACGTGCCTTTTTCGATTTATATAGGGTAATCACCATGATGAGCCCGGCAATGAGCAGCATATAGGTTTTGGTGGCGATGGGCTGGGCAAGGGCACCCATGAGCATGCCGTCGGCAGCGGCACCAGAATCCCGCCAGACAAGGAATGACTCATACCCTGCCAGGGGAACCCCGATGAAATTGACCAGGTCGTTGCCCGCAAAGGCCATGGCCAGCGCAAATGTGCCAACCAGTACCACCACCTTGAGCACATCAAAACGTTTATATATGAAGGTGAGTAGCTGGAAGAGGATGGTCCATCCAAGAAAACTGCCCAGGATAATGATCCAGGTGTTATGCTGTATCCATGCCAGCATGCCGTCGCTGATAAAGGATGCCCCCTTTGCCCCTTTGATGAGCATGAAATAGATGATCACGGTGAGCGAAATACCCCCGTATAATGAACCGAAATACCGTATGTTTTTCTTGTAGTTGAAAGTAAAGGCAATCCTTGCCAGGTACTGCACGAAAGCCCCGATGGTAAATGCAATGACTACCGACAGCAGGATGCCCGTAATGATGGCCAGGGCTTTTTCGGAGTTGATATAATTTCCCAGATGGGCCAGGGTTTCGGTGGAGAAATAGATCTTTAGCAATGAAATGGCAACCGCACCGCCCAGCAACTCAAACACGATCGAGACTGTGGTGGATGTGGGAAGTCCGAAGGTGTTGAAGGTATCCAGCAGGATCACGTCCGTGATCATCACCGCCAGGAAGATGATCATGATCTCGGAAAAATAGAACTGCCCGGGATGGAAGATCCCTTTTCGTGCAACTTCCATCAGCCCGCTCGAAAAAGTAGCCCCTACAAGCACACCCAGGGCCGCGATCAGCATAATGATCTTGAAAGGAGCGGCTTTCGCACCGATGGCGGAGTTCAGGAAATTCACCGCATCGTTGGTCACACCGACCATGAGGTCGGATATTGCCAGACCGAATAAAACAACAACCAGGATCAGGTAAAATGTTTCCATTGACTTTGGTGTATGAACGACAAAAATATGCAGTCGGGGCCATTCATCCCCGAATGCTATGTTAATTTAATGTTAATTTATTATTATTGTAAAGAGGCTGATTTATGAAAAAAATGACCATTTTTGACCTTGTTTTCCGGCTAAAAATAACCCAATCATCCGTTCTTCCTATGAAAAAACCATATTTGTTTTTCACATTTTTCCTCATATTGTTAATATCTTCCCCCGGCCGGTCGCAAACTGATGGGCGGGATGATGGTTTTAAACCCCATGGCCATCCTATCCTGACAATCTATTCCAATTTTAATTCCAGGATCGATAAAAACTCCGACGATGCAGGTTTTGAGATCAGGCGGGCATACTTCGGATATATTTACCAATTGGCGCCGCATTATGAGATATGCCTGAAACTCGATATCGGAAGCCCCAATGATGCATCGGAGTATTCCCTGCTCCGCCGTTTTGCCTATTTCAAGAACGCTTACCTGAAATACAGCCAAAACCGGCTTACCACCAGTTTCGGCATTATCGACGTGATGCAGGTCGATCTGCAGGAAAAATACTGGGGACACCGCTATATTGAAAAGTCGTTCATGGACGAATTCGGCTTCGGCCCCCGTGCCGACCTGGGATGGAATATCGCATACCGCTTCCATGAGCGCGTGCATGCCGACTTCGGCTTTTATAACGGCGAAGGCTATACGAAACTTCAGACCGATAATGCTTTCAGGCCGGGTCTGGGACTTACGCTGTTCCCCATAAAAAACCTGGTATTTCGGGTATATGCCGACTATATCCTGCAGGGTGTGGTGCAGTCGACCGTCAGCGGTTTCCTTGGCTACAGGCTCCCCGATCGCTTTACCGGGGGCATTGAGTATAATTATCAGTTTAATAGCCGCTTTTACGAGGGCCAGGACAAATACGGATATTCCGTTTATGCTGCATATGAATTCCTGAAACAGTGGGAAGTATTTGCCAGGTACGACCAGCTGTATTCAAATATCATACGGGGCGACGATTATCCGTGGAACCTTGAATCGGACGGCAGTGCCTTTATCGGGGGCGTTCAGTATTCGCCCATCCGGCAGGTAAAGATCGCCCTTAACTACCAGGACTGGGTTCCTTATGCCGGCAATGCCGGTAATTTGGCATTTATTTATCTGAATTTCGAATATAAACTACATTAAAGTCCCTGACAGATGAAAGGAATGAAAAACACGGCATATTATCTGCTTATCATGACAGGATTGCTTGCCTTCATGATGCCGGCATGCAGAAAGAGCAGCTATGAACTGCCCGGCGGCCTGGTTACGGTCAGCGATAACGGAGAAGGGACCGGCACGGTAAGCTGGAAAAAAGAAAATAATTATCTGCTCGAGGGTTTTGTTTTCGTGAACGACGGGCAGGTGCTGACGATTGAAGCCGGCACGGTGATCAGGTCAAGACCCGGGCAGGGTGCCGCTGCCAGTGCCCTGATCGTGGCCAGGGGAGGGAAGATCTTTGCCAGGGGGACGGCCGAAAAACCCATTGTTTTCACAGCCGAAGGCGACGACCTGCAGGGATCCATACCACCCCTGGCCAAAGGCTTGTGGGGAGGCCTGATCATCCTGGGGAACGCCCCTCTCAACCTCTCGGCCGGCGAAGCCAATGTCGAAGGCATCCCGCTTACGGAGCCACGCACCGTCTATGGGGGGCCTGATCCGGAGGACGATTCCGGCGTTCTGCAGTATGTGTCGGTCAGGCATGCAGGGACCAACATCGGCGAAGGGAATGAGATCAACGGGCTTACACTGGGTGGCGTCGGTAATAAAACCATCATCGACCATGTGGAAGTGATATCATGCACCGACGACGGGATTGAATTCTTTGGCGGAACCGTAAATTACAGCTATGTATTGGTGGCATTCTGCGGCGACGACCTTTTCGATTATGACCTGGGATATCAGGGCTGCGGCCAGTTCCTGCTCGGTGTACAGGACCCGGCCCGAGGCGATAAGGTGATCGAATGTACCGGCGGCATCGACCCCGTAACGGGCCAGCCCTATACCATGCCGCTCATTTTCAATGCCAGCTTCTTTGGCAGGGGCAGCGGAACAGGAAGCAAAATGATGGATTTTTCATTGAACGGTGCAGGAACCATTGCCAATTCGGTAATGGTTTACCAGGACCTGGGTTGTTTCGTCGAATATGTGGAAGGATCACATGATTCATACCGGCAGTTTGAAAAGGACAACCTCCGTATCATGAACAATGTCTTCTGGGGCTTTCCCGACCTGAGCCCCGCAGGGATCTTATCGGTCTACTCCAATGCCGGCGCAGACGTGACACAACAAAATGCCGTTTTCAGGGGATCATTCCTGCCGGCGGGTAATATTACTGCAGACCCCGGGCTGCAGATGGAAAACGGGAAATATGGTGTCATTCCCGACGAAAATGTCTTCGATAACTTTGCGGCCTTGCCTTCGGCATGCTTCGAGGAGGTTGAATTCAAGGGGGCTTTTTTTACCTATGACTGGACTGCCGGGTGGACCCTGTTTTACCAGGCGGGCTTCATGATCGACTGATCACCTTTCGAGGGCTTCCGATACATTGATGGCATGGTCGCCGATCTTTTCGCAATGATTGATCAGGTCGTTGAAAACAAGGCCCGTTTCAAAATTATACCTTCCCGCTTTCATGTTTTCCACATGATGTATCCGGATGTCGTTCCGCAGATCATTGATCTCCTTCTCAATATGTATGGCACGTTCAAGGCCGGCTTCACCTTGCGGGTTTTCAAGGTTGTCGTTCATCGTTTCCAGGGCCTGTGTTACGAGTTCGAACATCCTGTTCAATATGTTCCTGACATCCTGCTTGAAATAAATACCACCGATATTCTTTTTGTTGATACCGATGGCCATGCTCTGACATGAATCGCCGATGCTTTCAATGTCGTGGATGATCTTCAGCATCTTTCGCACTTCAACGGTCCCTGTATCGCTCAACTTGCTTTCCGAAACCTTGGTAAGGTAAGTATAGATCTCTACCTCGATCCTGTCGGTGATCTTTTCGTATTTCCTGATCTTTTTGTAAAGCTTTTCATAGGTTTTTTCCTCTTTTTCCATTAACAGGACAGGGATCATGCCGAACATCCTCGAAACCAGGTCTGACATGATCGAAATCTCTTTCCTGGCCTGCACCAGCGATAATTCCGAAGTGCTGAGGTAAGGCGAGGCAATGTGCCTGAGGTAATATTTTTCGCGCTCTTTTTTCCTGCTCTCGGGGATGATCTTCATGATGATGTTTTCTGCCTGGGGCAGCAACCCGATAAAAAGGAGGGTGTTCAGTATGTTAAAGCCGCTGTGGAATATTGCCAGCGCCAGCGGGATCAGGGCCGGGTCTGTTTCCGGCGAATGCCCTGTGGACTTTACCAGCAAGAGATCAATTCCCGTTATCATATACCGGATAAGGAACAATGCCCAGATCACCCCGCTAATGTTGAAAAAGAAGTGGAAGAAGGCTGCCCGCTTGGCAGACCTGTTCCCTACCAGGGCAGCCATGTTGGCCGTGACCGTGGTACCCACATTCTCGCCCAGCACCATGGCTGCGGCCATGTCGTATGGCAGCCAGCCGTCGATGGCCAGGACAAAGGTAAGGGCGGTCATCGCACTCGACGACTGAAAGATCACCGTAAGCAGGATGCCGATGCCCGTAAACAGCAGTATGGAAAAGAATCCGAAATGGATAAGGTGCTGCAGTTGCATTACGAAAAACGTTTCCTGGTCAACATGCGGGATGCTGTTCTTGAGCAGTTGCAGGCCCAGGAAAAGGATGGCGAAGCCAAAGACGAATTCGGCCCATGAACGTTGCCTGCTCCTGCCCGTGAACAGCAGGGGCAGGCTAACGGCAACAAGTGGCAGGATGATACTGCTAATGTTAAAAGTTTTTCCAAAGCCCAGGATCACGATGATCCAGGCCGTTACGGTCGTGCCGATGTTGGCTCCCATCAACAGGCTGAAAGAACGGCGCAGGCTGATCAGGCCCGCATTGACAAAGCTGATGATCATCACCGAGGTGGCCGATGAGGACTGGATCGCCCCCGTGATGGTGGCCCCGCTGAGTACCCCCCGTAAGTCGTTGGAGGTGATGGCCGACAGTATGCCGCGCATCTTTTTTCCGGCCACCTTCTGCAGGGATTCACTTATCAGCACCATCCCGAACAGGAAGATGCCCAGCGAACCGATGATGGTCAGTATGGTGAATATGGTGTTGAAAATGCTCATAAACAAATCGACAGGGCAAAGGTATTAAATAATTACATGAACTCTTTTTATAGGCAGGCTGGTGATGATCCTTGCTTGCTTAATCATCTTTTTTTGTCAGGCGTTCGGTAAAGGGGTTTTCTTTTAGCAGCTCTTTTAACTTTTCAAACGACAGCCTGATGATGATAGCCCCCATGGCATACGGGGCCAGTTCGTATGGGTTATAGAAAAAAATTATTTCACGGGGGTTGACGGAAAAGTTAGGGGAGGGGTATATGCTGTTTTCAAACAAACCGGCATCCCTGAGGTCCTGCCCGGGTTCAAGGAAATGCGCTGCCCTGAATTCCGATTCCAGCATTTTGCTCAGGCCGGTTTCATACCCCTGTATGAATAATGTTGAAAGTTCAACCGCCTGCATCTTTTCCGTGTCGAAAACAAGGAATTGTGTTTTCCCCAGACCATGCGCCCCCCCGCTGTAGCCATAGCTGTCGGAACGGTATACCAGTATCCCGTTATGGTTCATCTCCGTTCCGGAACCAACGGATTTCTGCCAGTCGAACGAATGCCCCTCGCTCAGCAGGTCGGCATTGGCCCGGATATAGGCATCGAAATACTCGCCGGCATCCCTTCGCAGCAGATCATCTCCGGAGAGATCACCCATTGGTTTTCCAAAAAAGTTGCTGATGATGGCCTGCCTGAGCATTGCCGTGCCTTCATCCCCTTCGGGCCATAGGAGTTCCAGGCGGAGGCTGGCTTTGGGCGATGGCATACTGTCTGATAGAATGGAATCCTGCACCAGGCAATATCCCTGTAGGATGATGCTTCCTTCGCTGTAGTCCTCTTTCAGCATGAAAGGATGGGTTTTGCCGCCCGGCACTTCCCTGAAGGTCCCGCTGAATGGGTTTCCCCAAAGGCCGGATAGTTCGCCCCATGCAAGATCCTGCTCAAATGCCTTCAGGCCGGCAACCCCCTGTGCATCAATCGTACCCTCAAAACGCAGTATGCAGGGTTGGCCCGAAGGCAGGGATGCATGGCCATCACTTTCATAAAATACACCGCTGCCGCGGATCGTCCGGCCGGAAATCACCAGGTCGGCGATCATCTGCCCGCCGGCAATGGTGCCGCTCAGGTGCATGTATCCAAAACTGCAGTGATGTTTCTGGGAAAAACCTAAGGTTGCTGCAATCAAAATGACCGCTATGCCGAGTGTACATCTCATGGTTCAAAGGTATTTATGAACAAAGGTACGAAACGGAAGGGTTTGTCGGGTATATATCTTTTATGGCAGCCTCCGGCCCCCCGGGGATTTTTTGATCAGATTATGTTAGCATCCATCCGGTATTTTTTTATATTTGGCTTTCATTATACTTTGATCATGGCAGACCAAACAGAAAACAGCGGGGCAAAGAAACACCTGAGCAATAAGGTTTATGATGAAGAACTGCGCAAGCTGCAGATCGAACTGGTGAAGTTGCAGGAGTGGATTAAACACAAGTCGCTGAAGGTGGTGGTGATCTTCGAGGGCCGCGATGCCGCAGGCAAAGGTGGTACCATCAAGCGGATTACCCAAACGCTCAACCCCAGGATATGCAGGGTGGTGGCTTTGGGAAACCCTACCGAACGTGAAACGACACAGTGGTATTTTCAGCGTTATGTGTCGCACCTGCCCGCAGCGGGCGAGATGGTTCTCTTCGACAGAAGCTGGTATAACAGGGCCGGCGTGGAAAGGGTCATGGGCTTTTGTACCGACGAGGAATACTGGGAGTTCCTTCGCTCATGCCCCCACTTTGAGCATATGATCATCCATTCGGGCATTA
>CAYOLA010000091.1:0-10020 GCA_964404735.1 uncultured Bacteroidales bacterium | reverse complement strand
CATAAACTGGTTCATCGGATCGTTGGTATTGAAAACCAGGTTTGCCGTATACACACCTTCAAGCAGGTTGGTAGCGTCGTAGCTGACGGTTACGTCATCGTATTCGCCTGCCAATACCATGCCCGATGCAGGATTAACGGAAAGCCATCCTTCGATGGGTGTACCGGTAAGTATGCCCTGGATATTCCA
This sequence comes from uncultured Bacteroidales bacterium, assembly GCA_964404735.1. Classification (GTDB taxonomy): domain Bacteria; phylum Bacteroidota; class Bacteroidia; order Bacteroidales; family B18-G4; genus B18-G4. The sequence continues at coordinate 9,831 of CAYOLA010000091.1, read as the reverse complement.
GTTGGCATCAATGCCGGGGGCGAGGTGTCCCCAGCCCGGTCCGGTGCTGATCCAGTCGCCATTATAAACGGCGGGGCCGGCATCCGTTCCGATGGGGTGGCTGAGGGTAGTCTGGTTCACATAGCATGCAACCCAGAGGTCTTCACCGGTAACGGGAATCGGGGTTGTAAGCGTGATCACATTCCAGTCGAGTTGCAGGGGGGTGAAAGCCTTTTCGGCCAGCATGGGGCCCGGGAGGTAATCGAGGTTCATCCCGTATACCCTTACAGCCAGATCATCGGCGGGAACCGGGTCGTTGATGAACACCCTGACTTTATATAATTCCATACCTGCATACTGATTGACCATGGATGCCGGGAATTTTGCGGCAGCCTGCCAGGCGCCGGGGGCGGTAAGGCCAACTGAACTGTTGTTCGGCCCGTCGTAATTCAGGGTTACGTCGTCGGTTGCCGGTGCGGCACCGCCCGGTTTGGGAAGGTCGATCATTTCAAAGCCGGCATTGCCTTTTGCAAAGATCATGCTGTTGCCAGCCGGGATGATCACCTCGTCCTTGGTATCCGTAACATCGTAAACCACGGAGATCATATAGGTGAGGTCGGCACCGCCAACATTGGACACCGTAAGGTTCTGATCGCTGGTGGTTCCCGTTGCAATGGTTTCCTCGAGCACCATGGGATCGACTTCGATGGCGGGATCGGTGGAGCCGCCCAGTTGTTTATACTCAACATCGTCGATATAATACTGGGGCACGTCTGATCCCTGTGCACCTGCGTAGAAATTGACACCGCCGAGCTGGTTGGCACCCGAACCGCCATTGGCCAGTGAACTCCATACCCATGAGTGGATCATCACACCGTCGAGGTACATTTCGGCCAGGTCGTTATCCAGGTCGATATTATGGTCGATGTCGAGCCAGGTATCATGGTCAAATGCAAAGTTAATGGTTGCCCCGTCAACGACAAATTCGCCCGTTCCGTCGGCATTGAAATACACTTCGATGGCCCACTCAACGCCCGGAGCCTGGTAGTGCTGGAAGTTATAATATCCTGCAAAACCAGAAGGGATATAGTACATCCAGTTCACGGCAAATTCGCCGGCGGTTTTGTCGCCAAGCTTGTAAATAAGGTCGGTGACACCATCGACTTCCACTGAATTTGATCCGCTGAAGGCATAATCGTCAACGATCAGGCCATCTTCCGAAGAGCCGGGATTGTTGCTCCAGGTCATCCACCAGTCGGGGTTGACCATGGCAATATAGTCGCCCACAGTATATGATTCGAAGTCTTCGAAATCAAGCGCATCGAAAATCTGCTGGTAAAGCACGTCGTCGAGGTAATAAAGCGGGCTGTCGCCTGTCGGCGCACCGGCATAAACATTGAGCCCGCCGAGCTGGTTTGCGCCTGCACCGCCGCTCGACTGCGTACTCCACTGCCAGGTGTGTATCATCACGCCATCCATCCAGATCTCAGCTACATCTGCATCCATGTCAACAACATTGACAATATCGAGCCATGCAGCAGGTGTGTAAGTAAAAGGGGTAGTGTTTCCGTCGGTAAGGATCTCGCCGGTTCCGTCAGAGGCGAAATAAACCTCAACGGCCCATTCGACTCCGGGAGCCTCAAAATGCTGAAGGTTGTAATAACCGCCATACCCGCTTTCAATAAGATAGCTGAAAGCAAGCTCAAATTTGCCGTTCTGTTTGTCGCCAAGCGGCAAAATCAGGTCGGTAACGCCATCGATCTTTACCGATTTGGTAGGACTAAGCGCATGGTCGTCGCTGATCATTGCGTCTTCTGACGAACCGGGGTTATTACTCCAGGTAGTCCAGTCGGGTGATTCCTGGGCAAGGTAATCACCCACATCATAGGATTCAAAGTCGTCCTGGTAGATCACACTCTGGGCAAAAGCTGAAGCGCCCATAAATGCAGCAACCAGGATAAGGATAAAAGTTCTTTTCATTGTTGTAGCGTTTTAAGTTAATAACTAAGGATTATCATGGCAAATATAATAATAAGGTTTAAACCATTAACAAAATTATCTGAATGATTGCATGAATGGTTGCCGCAGGCCTGTATTATTTTGGGTAAATCCCGAAATTCGACCTGAAGACTCAGGGGTATCTGCCGTTCAATATTATCCCTACATTTGCCGGGTACGATGGAAGCAAAACGAACATACCTGCCATGGCTGATCCTCATTGGCCTGATGCTGACATGGGGAAGTTCCTTTATCCTGATCAAGCAGGGGCTGAAGGGTTTTGAGCAGGACAGCGCGGTGGTTGGTGCGCTTCGGATCATTATTACCTTCATCGTGTTGTTACCTGCGGCAGTCTTCCGCACCGGCAGGGTCATGAAGAAGCACTGGATACCACTCATTGCGGTAGGATTGACCGGCAATGCCGCCCCGGCTTTTCTTTTTGCGTATGCACAAACCGGTATCGACAGTAATACGGCGGGGATACTGAATTCATTAACCCCTCTTTTTACATTATTGATCGGGCTGATGTTTTTCAGGCTGCGTCCGGGGTGGCTCCGGATTGCCGGCGTTATGGCCGGCCTTGGCGGAGCCGTCGGGTTGATCCATTATAGCGGCGAAGGCGGTTTTGCCATGAATTTCAGTTTTGCCGTTTTTGTTCTTCTCGCAACGATCTGTTATGCCACTTCCGTGAACATCATCAAAGTTTCACTGGCAGCGCTTGATCCTGTTTCCATCACCAGTTTCAGTTTTGTCTTCATCGGTCCGCCGGTGATGCTCTACCTCTTTTTGTTTACGGATTTTACGGCTTATATGACAGAAGGCGGGGCTGCCTGGGCCGGCCTGGGCTATATCGCCATTCTGGCCGTTGTAGGGACAGCCCTTGCCCTGGTATTCTTTAATAAACTTATCAAGATGACCAGTGCACTCTTCGCCGCTTCAGTTACCTATATGATCCCTATTGTTGCCATATTCTGGGGCCTGATCGACGGCGAAAGCTTCAACTGGAATTATATCATATGGATCATCCTCATACTGGGGGGTGTTTACATGGTCAATATGAGCGGGCGCCGAAATAAAAAAAATACATAAAACCTTTGTACAATGATTTTTTTTTATAATTTTGCACTCCATTTTTGAAAGATTCGGATAAAGAAACAATAATGTACGCAATCGTAGAAATATCAGGGCAGCAGTTCAAAGTCGAAGAGAAACAGGAAATTTTCGTCTACAGGCTTGATGGTGAAGAAGGCTCCAAAGTTGAGTTTTCCGAAGTGTTGCTGATCGACAATAACGGCAAGGTCAGTGTTGGCACCCCGTTTTTAAAGAACGCCCTTGTCAGGGCAAAGATCCTTGAACACCTGAAAGGTGACAAAGTTCTTGTTTTCAAGAAAAAGAGGAGAAAGGGATACCAAAAAATGAACGGTCACAGGCAGTGTTTGTCGCGCCTGGTCATCAACAGCATCCTTGAATCGGCTCCCGTATCAAAGGTTGAAAAGGAAGAAAAAACAGCCGTTCCGGCATTTGAAGACAAAAAGGAAGGCAGCGGCGCTGGCAAAACCACGGCCGTAAAAAAGGCCGCTCCCAAAGCAAGCCCGGCAGCCAAAAAGCCGGCCGGCAGCGCGGAAGCGAAAAAACCTGCAGCAAAAACTGCAGACAAAAAACCGGCAGCCCCGAAAAAAGTAAGCAAACCCAAGGCTGCAGCCCCGAAAAAGGAAAGCAAGCCGAAAGCTGCCCCAAAAGCCAAAAAGGCTGATGAAAAGAAAGACGACAAATAATTTTGCAACATTTAAAATAAAATATCATGGCTCATAAAAAAGGTGCCGGTAGTTCGAACAACGGCCGTGAATCGGAAAGCAAACGACTGGGCGTAAAAATATTCGGCGGGCAGTTTGCCAAGGCCGGGAACATCATCATCCGCCAGCGCGGAACGGTCCATCATCCGGGCATCAATGTGGGAATGGGAAAAGACCATTCACTCTTCGCCCTGGCCGATGGTACGGTGGAATTCCGGAAAAGAAGGAACAACAAATCCTACGTGAACATTGTCACAATGGAAGACGGGGATAAATAATTCAGCATAATATAAAACTTCTTATTTGAATCCTCTCCGGCTTGCCCGAGGGGATTTTTTGTTTATAAAAAAGGCAAAGGCAAAGCATTGTTTAATAATTTTGGAAAAAAATTGCATGCTTCAACTTAATATCATAAAAGAAAACCCCGGGCGCGTGATCAGCCTGCTTCGCATCAAAAATTTCGATGCCGGGAATCTGGTGAACGAGATCATCGAACTTGACATTGACAGGCGCGAAACACAAAAAAAGCTTGACGACGGCCTGGCCGAAGCAAACATCCTGGCCAGGGACATCGGCCATCTATTTAAAAGCGGCAAAGCCGGCGAAGCGGCTCCCCTGAAGGAACGATCCCTGCTTCTGAAGGCAGAAACCCAGGAACTGAACAGCCACCTTGAAAACATTAAAACCATCCTGCAAAATAAACTGTTGCTGCTGCCCAACCTCCCCCACCCCACTGTGCCGGCAGGCAAAAGTGCCGACGACAACGAAGTGGCTGAAACGGCCTTTTTCGATCCGGGCCTTCCGGAAGACGCCATGCCCCACTGGGAACTGGCAGCAAAATACGACATCATCGATTTTGATCTCGGATCCAAGGTCACCGGTGCCGGCTTCCCTTTTTACAAAGGCAAAGGCGCCCGCCTCCAGCGGGCATTGGCAAACTTTTTCCTGGATGAAGCCCTCAAGGCCGGATATACCGAATATCAACCCCCGCTCTTCGTAAATGAAGACTCGGCCTACGGCACGGGGCAGCTTCCCGACAAGGACGGACAAATGTACCTGATCGGAGAAGACAAACTCTATCCAATTCCGACAGCCGAAGTCCCGCTGACCAACATTTACCGCGATGTAATCCTGAACCATGCCGATCTGCCCGTGAAGAACGTGGCCTTCTCAAGCTGTTTCAGGCGCGAAGCCGGTTCATACGGCAAGGATGTACGGGGGCTGAACAGGCTGCATCAGTTCGACAAGGTGGAGATCGTACAGATCAGCCACCCCGAAAATTCATACGGGCTGCTCGAAGAAATGCGCACCTATGTGGCATCCCTGCTCAAAAAGCTGGAACTGCCCTACCGCGTGCTGAAACTTTGCGGGGGCGATACCAGCTTTACTTCGGCCATGACCTACGACTTTGAAGTATACAGCGCCGCACAGAAACGATGGCTGGAGGTGAGCAGCGTGTCGAACTTTGAAAGCTTTCAGGCCAACAGGATGAAACTCCGTTTCAGGGACATTGATGGCAAAACACGCCTGGCCCATACACTAAACGGCAGCGCCCTGGCGTTACCAAGGGTAGTGGCGGCCCTGCTGGAAAACAACCAGCAGCAGAATGGGATCAACATGCCGTCGGCCCTGCAGGATTACACCCGTTTCGACATCATCTCCTGAGGTGACTGCTATTCCCACTGCAAAAGATCAGTTTAACGGTGAAGTTTTTTAAACATATATCGCTCCTATTGGTCCTGCTTCAGGCAGCGGCCCCACTCGTGCTCAGGGCCCAGATCGAAATAAGCCCGCTAAGGCAGGAGCAGGCAGGAAGCACAAGGGAAGAACAAAGGCTGGCCATACAGTATTACCAAAACCGTGAATACGAAAAAGCCGTTGAAATGTTCACAGGCCTCTACGACAAGGAACCAAGCCACATCAATTATACCTATTACCTGTATTCACTGCTGGAACTGAGAGAATACAGGGAAGCTGAAAAGCTTGTCAGGAAGCACCTCCGCAAAAATTCCGATCAGCTGCGCTACCATGTTGACCTGGGCTTTGTATACGGCAGGGCATCGGAATACGACAAAGCACAGAAAAAATTTGAGGAAGTGATTGACAGAATGCCGGCCAGCATCCATGGCGTAAAGGAAACGGCCAACCTCCTTTTCATGCGCCAGCAGAACGATTATGCCATCAGGGCCTACCTTCGCGGAAGGGAACTGCTGAAAGGCGAATATACTTTCAGCATCGAGCTGGCCACCATGTACGAACGCAATGGCAATTACCCTGAAATGGTTGAGACTTATCTCGATCATCTTTATGAACATCCCGAATCCATTGAAGAGGTGCAAAACCGTTTTCAAAATGCCTTTTCCCGCGATATCGAGAGTATCCTTCCCGACTTACTGCGCGAAAGCCTGCTGGTGAGGTATCAGCAATCGCCCGACGAAATATACCTGAACGAAATGCTGTTGTGGCTATCGGTGCAATTGCGCGATTTTTCCTTTGCTTTTGTGCAGGCCCGCTCACTCGACAAGCGGTTCAGGGAGGATGGCAGCCGTGTGCTCGGAGTGGCAGAACTGGCACAGGCAAACCGCGATTTTGAATCGGCCATCGAAGCCTACCAGTACATACTCGGCAAAGGCAAAGACAGCCCCCTTTACCTCAACGGCCTGATCGGTTTTCTGGAAGCCCGCTACCAGCAGATCGCCGATAACATCGTGATTGGAGAAACGGCGTTGCTGCAACTCGAAGAAGCATACCTGGAAGCCATTGAAGAGTTCGGCATCCAGCAGCGTACTATCCGGCTGCTCAGAGACCTCGCACACCTGCAGGCATTTCATCTCAGCAAGGAAGAGGATGCCATTCATAAGCTGATCACCGCCATCGAAGTGCCGGGGCCGGAAAGCATAGGCAGGGCACAATGCAAGCTTGAACTGGCCGACATATATCTCTTCATGGATGAAGTGTGGGAAGCCACCCTGCTGTATTCACAGGTGGAAAAAACTTTTAAAAACGAGCCAATCGGGCATGAGGCAAAACTGAAAAACGCCCGCTTAACCTATTATATCGGTGAGTTTGAATGGGCCAGGGCGCAGCTTGATGTGCTGAAATCAGCCACCTCGAAACTTATTGCCAACGATGCCCTGGAACTTTCGCTTTTTATCGGCGACAACACAGAGGCCGACAGCAGTTATGCCGGATTGCAGATTTTCTCAAGGGCGGAACTGCTGTTTTACATGAACAGGTATGAGGAAGCACTGCAGATGCTCGATTCGGTATACACGCTGGCAGCATGGCATCCCCTATTTGATGAGGTGCTTTATAAAAAGGCGGAGATCAGTATCCGGCAGGGGCGCTACCTGCAGGCCGACAGCCTGCTGCAACAGATCAGTCTTTCCTATCCCGACGACATCCTGGGTGATGATGCGCTTTTCCGGCGGGCACAACTGCAGGAAGAAGCATTCGGAAACACAGAAAAAGCCATGGAACTATACCGTGAATTGCTGATCCGGTATCCCGGCAGCGTATATACCATGGAAGCCCGCCGGAAATTCAGAAATCTGCGTGGAGACGATGTGTGAAAAAGCGCTTAAAACCAAGTTATTTTGACTGCCCGGGGAGATACCGCAGATAAAAAATGCCCGTCAGGAACTTTCAATGAATTTTGCCAGCACGATAAAATCTGCCGTACCCAGTTGCTCTGCCCTTTTGGATAACAAATCATCGACCGCCCCGGTATCTTTCCCCGAAAGCAGTGCCTTTAATGCATTGCGCAATGTTTTCCGGCGCTGGTTGAAAGCCGTTTTCACCAGCTTTATATAAAACGCCTCACTGCATCCGATGCCGGTGATGTGATTCCGGCGCAGGCTGATGACGGCAGATGTGACTTTGGGGGGAGGATAGAACACGTGGGGGGAGACCGTAAAAAGGTATTCAATATCAAACCATGTCTGCAGCAATACACTGAGAATTCCGTAAACTTTGGTTCCCGGGGCCGAGCGTATCCTGTCGGCAACCTCTTTCTGTATCATGACCACAGCCGAGGCAATGCGGTTACGGTCTTCCAGTATCCTGAAAAAAACCGGCCCGGAAATATTATAGGGAAGGTTGCCGGCAATCTGGTAGCTGGAAGAAGGGATTTTTCGCAGGTCGAATTTCAGGAAATCGGCATGAATGATCTGAGCGGCAGCATGCGGGAAACGTTCGTGCAGATGATGAACCGCCTCACTGTCGGTTTCTATAAAGATGGCCTCATGAGCACCCCTTTGCAGGATCAACTCCGTGAGCATGCCCGTTCCCGGGCCGATCTCCACCAATGTTGCCGGTTCGGACGGAAGGGCTGCAACGATCTTTGCCGCAATATTCCGGTCGGTGAGAAAATGCTGACCCAGTGATTTTTTTGGCCTTACCAATGCTATACGCTTTCGGCAAAGATGCTAATTTTTGGCGATACCGGCAAGGCCCGGTAAATTCCCCGGCAACTGCCCATCGGGCATGGGCAGTTGCCAGCCTGAGCCTAATATTCTGAAATGATGCCCCCCGACAGGCGCAGGAGTTCAGTTTGTATATCGATGAGGTTGTATACCGACCTGATCTTTTCAACGGCGGCCCTCAGGTAATAAACCTGCACATCACGGTAATTGAATGAGTTGATGGCTCCCGCCCGGAATTTTTCCGCAGAGATCTCCAGGTTCAGCTTTGCCGTTTCGAGGTTTGCCACCGACACCAGGTATAATTGTTTACGTATCTGGTAAAGTTTATGGTAATTTTTCATCAGGTTGGTCAGGGTGATCTCGATCTCTTCGGTCTCCAATTGTCCGATCTGTTCGCCGATCCTGGCATTTTTGATATTTCTCCTTACATTGCCCCCGTTGAAAAGGTTAAAGTTCAGCGAAAACCCGACATAATAATCAAAGTTGCTGAAGTAGGCAGGATCATCGCCCGTAAACCTGATCCTTGAATTGGTATGGTCGATTCCACTGCTCATCGATAATACCGGGTACATGGTACTTTTGGCCAGTTGCACGTCCTTTTTCAGGATTTCCTGGTTAACATACTGGTTTCGCAGGGTATTGTTGCCGGCCTTCATGGCCAGAAGCAGGGAGTCGAGCGAAAGCTCATACAGTTCTACGGAAAATTCATCGGTCAGCCTGTATTGTATATCCCTTTTTTCTCCCAGGAGGAGTTTGAGGTTCAGATAGGCATTTTTCACATTGAGTTGCTGCAGGAGGTTGGTGGCGGAATCTTCGAGATAGGCATTTTGGGTTTGCAGCACATCATAGGTCAGGGAACTGCCCAATTCCTGCCTGTATGTCATATAGCGGTATCGGTCGCGGGAAAGCGCCATCACCTCTTCGGTCACCGCAAGCAGTTCTTCCTGCAGCAGGGCATTATAATACGCCAGCACAATGCCCTGTATGGTGTTTTCAACCACAATGGTTGCATAGCCTTCGGTATATTCGTAGAGGGCATCAAGCTTGTCTTTTGCCATATGCACCGAAAAACCGCTGAAAAGTTTCCAGTTAAGGCTCAGGGAGGGAGTGATGAAATTTGTGTAGTAGCGGTCGCGCTGGCCGGGGATATTCCGGTTATCGGCCTCATCATAACGGTTCGATTGTAAAGCACCGATGCTGATGGATGGGAACAGCCCGGCGGCACCCCAGCTTGCGTTGTTTTCGGCAATGCTGACGTTCCCGGCCGAGATCAGTATCTGGTAGTTGCTTTCAAGGCCCCCGGCCAGGGCACCGCCAAGGCTGAGGTCCATTGATTCTTCCTGGGCAAAAGCATGGACGTTCAGGATGATGAAAGCCATGAATGTGCACAGGGAGCGTGTTCCGGAAAAGATAATGTTCTTTGTTTTCTGACGCATCATTTAGTCAACTGTTCTTTTACTGTGAATAATAGCCGGCTCAAGCTCTTCCGGCTTTTTGCGCATTCCTGTCCATAACCTGTGCATCGCCACCCGCATATCGTTAAGGACCAGTATCAGCACAGGGAATAATATCAGGATAAAAGCCGTACCGATCATTACTCCATAAGCCAGGGCAATGGCCATGGGAATGAGGAACTG
>CAYOLA010000090.1:0-8318 GCA_964404735.1 uncultured Bacteroidales bacterium | reverse complement strand
GGGATGTAGTTCAACACAGACTCCTCGCTGGGTCTTGCAGACCGCTCAGAGTCCTATTTATTAGCGGCTGGTGATTATTTTTTCAGTTTTTTTCAAATTTATTTGTTTTTCTGAAAAAGAATGTATTATCTTTGTACAATACAAGATGAATAATACAATATGATTACATTATGAAAGAGAATAATTTATTATCTGAATTATTGTCAGCCTGGGAGGAAACATATAAAAAAGGGCAATTGACTCTTTGGATTTTTCTTTCATTGAAAGATGGTAAAAAATATGTTGATGAAATAAAAGCCTTTGTCGAAGAACAGTCTAATCAGACAATGACTTGTGAAAGTCAGAGCCTCTATCGAAATCTCAGGAAATTTCAACACTTAGGAGTTGTTGATTTTGATACAGGTGAAGGCAACAAAGGTCCTGAGCGCAAATATTATTACTTAACAGAACTAGGTAATAAACTATTCGATAATTTTATTGAGAGAAATATCTCCCTTTTTTTTAACAAACGTATTAAAGACTTAATAAATAAGGAGGAATAAAAATGAAAACATTAACTAAAAATCTTATGTATTTTGCGGTTTTATTTTTCATTGGTGCTATAGTTTTTCGCTATAGTTTAAGTGACTTCATTGAAAACCGTTCATATACTTTAATATGGATAATCGCAATAATCTACTTTTTCTTTAATTTTTTTATTGGATGGTTCTACGGTAAAAGGGATTATGAAGCTCTACCTCTATATGACATCGGATTCCGTTTTCATTTTGTAACATATTTAATTTTCAATGCTGTATCAGTCTTATGGTTTTTATTTGGTTTTCATTCACATTTTGAAAGCATTAAAATGGTTTATTCCATAATTCTCTTCTGGGGGATTGGATTATTGATTCATTTTGTATTCTATTTGATTGAACGGAAAAATTCGATTAATGGACTAAATAAAGAAGATATATTCGAATAATAAAATCATTATTTTTAAAATATCTTAAAATCTAATTTATAATTTTTGTTTTCTTATCGTTGTCTATCACTAGCGAGTACTTATTCACTTGCCGCTAACTTGTTTATAGCATCAACAAATGTGCATTTAAGCACCCCATGGGGATGTATAAAAACACGTTTGTATTTCTTTATATTTATTCAAGCGCCGTTATTGTCTGCAACCAAAATCCAACAACTAACTTTACCAATTTCAGCATCGCTTTGCTCATCCCTTTCTTATTCGATCAGGTAAAACTAACAAAAAATTCAAATCATATTTAATTATCAAAAATCTGAACACAAAAAAAACCACCTTCCCCGGAGCCGGGGAACGTGGCCTTTCAATCATACATCCCGGCAAGGCTACGATGCCTGCCGGGCACAAAATCCGATAGAAATATAAAGCCTGATCTTGCCAATGAACCGCTGCTTGCAGGCAGGTGCTGTTACATGCAGGCATTGTCAACAAAAGGCTGCAAAGCCCCGCCGGCGGGCAATCATCAGTTTTCAAAATCCAGCTTCCCGTTGCGCGCTATCACCCGTATGGCCTTTGTACGGTCGATCTTTCCCGACAGCAGCATTTTCGACAACTCATTCAGTAACTGACGCTGCATGACACGCTTGATGGGCCTGGCACCGTATTGCGGATCATAGCCCAGCGAGGCGATCAGGTCGATGGCTTCGTCGGTGATATGGATGCTGACATCGTTGGCGGCAAGCATTTTTTCAACCTGGCCGAACTGCAGTTTTACGATCTGCCTGATCTCATCCCTGCTCAGCGGGGTGAACATGATGATCTCGTCCACACGGTTCAGGAATTCGGGCCGGATGGTCTTCTTCAGCAGCGCAAACACTTTTTCGCGCGTATCAGCGCCTATCACGCCGCCATCTCCCCCGTCAGCTTTATCGAGCTGCTCCTGCATGATATGCGACCCGATGTTGGAAGTCATGATGATGAGCGTATTCTTAAAGTCGACCAAACGGCCTTTATTGTCGGTAAGCCGGCCGTCGTCGAGCACCTGCAGAAGGATGTTGAAAACATCGGGATGTGCTTTTTCTATTTCGTCGAGCAGCACCACCGAATAGGGCTTACGGCGAACGGCTTCGGTAAGTTGTCCGCTTTCGTCATAGCCCACGTATCCCGGGGGTGCGCCGATCAGCCTCGACACCGAGTGTCTTTCCTGGTATTCCGACATATCGATGCGCACCATGGAGTTTTCGTCGTTGAAAAGGAATTCGGCCAGCGCCCTGGCCAGCTCGGTCTTTCCCACCCCGGTAGTCCCCAGGAAAATGAAGGATCCGATTGGCCTTTTGGCATCCTGCAGCCCGGCACGGCTTCGGCGGATGGCATCGGAGATGGCCCCGATGGCCTCATCCTGGCCGATCACCCGCTTATGCAGTTCATCTTCGAGCATCAGCAGCTTTTCACGCTCGCTCTGCAACATCCGTGAAACGGGGATGCCTGTCCAGCGCGACACGATATCGGCGATCTCCTCCGCTCCCACTTCCTCGTTGATCATGGGGTCGTCGCCCTGCAACTCCTGCAGATTCAGTTTGAGGGCTTCCAGGTCGCCTTCGGCTTCCTTGATCTTTCCGTACCTCAATTCGGCTACCTTCCCGAAATTGCCTTCCCTTTCGGCCTGTTCAGCAGCAAATTTATAATTTTCAATATCCTGTTTCCGCTGCTGGATACGGTCGACGATCTCTTTTTCGGCTTCCCACTTTGCCCTGAGCTGGCTGCGCCTGTCGTTGAGTTCGGCCAGCTCCGCATTGAGGTCTTTCAGCTTTTTCTCATCCTTTTCGCGCTTAATGGCTTCCCGTTCTATTTCAAGTTGCCTGATCCTGCGCTCCGCGATCTCCAGGGGTTCAGGCGCCGAATTGATCTCCATCCTGAGCTTCGAGGCAGCCTCGTCGATCAGGTCAATGGCCTTGTCGGGCAGGAAGCGGTCGCTGATATAGCGCTGCGACAACTCCACTGCTGCAATGATGGCCTCATCCTTAATACGCACATGGTGATGGGTTTCGTAACGTTCCTTTAAGCCGCGCAGGATGGAGATGGCGTCGAGCGTATCCGGCTCATTGACCATCACCACCTGGAACCTTCTTTCAAGGGCCTTGTCCTTCTCGAAATACTTCTGGTATTCTTTGAGCGTGGTGGCACCGATGGCGCGCAGTTCACCCCTGGCCAGGGCCGGCTTGAGAATATTGGCGGCATCCATGGCGCCTTCCGAAGCGCCGGCGCCCACCAGTGTATGGATCTCATCAATAAAGAGCACGATCTCCCCGTTGGAGTCGACCACCTCTTTCACCACGCTTTTCAATCTTTCTTCAAATTCACCCTTATATTTTGCCCCGGCGATGAGCGCCCCCATGTCGAGGGAGAACACCTGCTTATCCTTCAGGTTATCGGGCACTTCCCCCTTGATGATCCGGTGAGCCAGCCCTTCGGCGATGGCCGTTTTGCCGGTCCCCGGCTCCCCGATCAGGATGGGATTGTTTTTGGTACGCCGCGACAGTATCTGCAGGATCCGCCTGATCTCGTCGTCGCGCCCGATCACGGGGTCGAGTTTTCCCATGCGTGCCAGTTCAATCAGGTTGCGCGCATAACGGTTGAGGGCATTATAGGTTTCTTCCGCCGTTTGCGAGTTCACGCTGGCCCCTTTCCGTAGATCCGTAATGGCAGCCTTCAGGTCATTCTGATTAACGCCATTATCCCTGAGCAGTTTGGCCGCCATGTCATTGCTTGCCAGGATACCCAGCAGTATGTGCTCAACCGACACAAACTGGTCGTTAAACTCCCTGAGGAAGGAGGCAGCCTTCTGCAGGGCCTTGTGTGCATCATTCGACAGGTACTGCGTCCCATCGCCGCTTACCTTCAGCAAGCCTTCAATAATGCGGTCGAGGGCCTGGGTAAAGGTAAGCATGTTCACATCCAGCTTCCTGAGCAGGAAGGGAACCACGTTCTCATCAACCGCGATAATACCCTTGAGGATATGCACATTTTCAACAGCCTGCTGACCTCCCTCAGATGCAAGCCGGGTTGCCCTTTCAACGGCTTCCTGCGATTTTATCGTAAAATTGTTCAGATTCATGTTTATTTCTCCTTTCCGGCTTAACAGCCATAAAGCCTCATCATCAAACAATCTGCCAGGGCTTCAAAAGCTTCCGCAAACGGCATATTTGTCATTAACGGCTTGCCGCCGGGTGACTTTTTGACTGTTTTGCCATGATTCGCACCCACGGGATCAGGCTGTTTTGCATGCCTGTTTTCTAACAATTTTTATGTACTTTTGCCGTTCAGAAAGCTGAAAATATACCGATACAATCCAGGGCCCGGCCAAAACATGAAAAAAATCCTTACGATCATCACTTTCAGCCTGATGGCAAACCTTCTCTGGGGGCAGATACCCGACACGGTGAATGTTTTCCAAACGGCCGACACGCTTTTCTGCGGAACCGACACGGTGGTTCTCGACGCCGGAAGCGGGTTTGTTTCCTATTTCTGGAATACGGGGGAAACAACGCGGTGGATCAAGGTAACGGATAAAGGCATGTACGACGTAACGGCCAGCGAAGCCGGCGGGAACATCCGGCAGGACAGCTGCCTGGTTAAGTTTGCAAGGATACTGCAGGAACCCGACAGCCTTTGTTACAGGGACACCATTTTTTTGGTGATCGACGACCCTTCCTACCATTATAGCTGGAACACGGGGGATCAGGCCGACACACTCTACAACCTGCTGGTGATCCTGGCCAATTCCAAAACCTATATCGCCGAAATTTCCGATGATCAGGGAAACCAGTGCAGCGACAGCATCCGGCTCGACATGTACCCGCGGATCAATGTGGAATTTGAGCAAAACCAGGAAAACAAGGGTTGCCCGGGGGGCGACTGCAAAGGGCAGGTCAGGGTATTCCCCAGCGGGGGGACGGGCGAACTCACGGTTGAATGGGACACGCCCAACGTAGACCCCGGCGATCCGTATTATGCCATCGGGCTTTGCGAAGGCTTTGTGGGAGTGCACTTTTTCGACGAAGCGGGTTGCCGATTCGATACCAGCTACTGGGTCGAAGTATGGGACATGCCCGAGATAGAAACCACCACCGACACCACAACCTATATTCAGGATCCGCGCCTCACCTTCTGGTTCGAGAACCTCTCGGCCGACTCCATCACACTCAGCAACTTCTTCTGGGCGCTCGAAAACGGCACCAGCTCAAACCTGCCCAACCCAACCTTTTCCTTCGATGCCATGGGTGAGCACATCGTGAAATTCGAATACACAACCATGAACGGCTGCGTCGACTCCAACCTCATCACCATCACGGTGAAAAGCGTTGAACTGCTTGTCCCGAACGTATTCACACCCAATGGCGACGGTGCCAACGACACTTTCATCATCACCATAAAACCCCCGGAAGAAGACAATTCCAGCCGCGGATTTATGGCCGGTACCGGACACCACCAGCCCATCAACGACTTTTATATCAGCAACGAACTGGTGGTGTTCAACAGGTGGGGAAACAAGGTATATGAAGCCGTTGACTACGCCAACGACTGGAACGGCGGAAACCTGCCCAACGGAACCTACTTTTATGTCCTGAAATGCCGGGGAAAATTAGGTGAAGATATTTTCAAGGGTGCGGTCACCATATTGAGATAATGCAAACAGAAAAGAAAATGTGAAAATGAAGAACAGAATAATCAGAACAACGATATTATTTCTATTTGCGGCAGCTTTCATTGCCTGCTCCGGCGACAACGGGAAAATGCCCGGGAAAGTGGTTCACAACCCCATCAGTGCCTCCGGTGAAAGTGACATGAAAAAATTGCCTGTCATGGAATTTACGGAATTGGTTCACGATTTCGGGACAGTCATTGAAGGCGAAACCGTGATATACAGCTTTAAATTCAGGAATACCGGAAATACCGACCTGGTGATCAGTAATGTTTCTGCCAGTTGCGGATGCACGGCATCCAAATATACCAAAGAAGCCGTTCCACCAGGGGAGGAAGGCATCGTATCAGTTACTTTTGATACCAGAAGGAGAAGGGGCTTTCAGAACAAAACCCTGACCGTGGCAGCCAATACGCAGCCGACAAACACCGTGCTGCGCATAAAGGCCAAGGTTATTCCGCCCGGCGAACTTTAATATTAACACCTTAAAAACAAATACATGAATTTACTCAGCATCCTGCTTATGTTTGGCGGCTCCGAAAACGGAGAAGGGAGCCAGATCATGAACTTTTTACCGCTTATCCTCATCATCGTGGTATTTTACCTGTTCTTTATCAGGCCGCAGATGAAGAAATCGAAGGATCAGCGCAAGTTCAGGGAAAACCTGCAAAAAGGGAACAAAGTGGTTACCATCGGCGGTCTGCATGGAAAAATCCTGGAAATAACCGATACCACCGTAACCCTTGACGTTGGCAACCAGGTGCGGTTGACCTTTGAGAAATCAGCCATTGCCATGGACACATCCGCTCAGCTCGAATCAAAATAATCAAGCATTAAACAACTTTGGGAACCCCGCTTCAACGGATCTGCAGCATTTTCAGGATCGACCGGAAAACAGCCTTCCGGGGCCACTTTTATGTATTCCTGATATGCTGCGGGATATCGCTTTTTATCTGGTTCCTGATCAAGATGTCGGACACTTACACAACGGAAGTCCGTATCCCGTTGCTATACGAAAATGTTCCCGACGACCGTTTCCTGAAAAATTCCGACAGGATCATCACGGTGAGGATGCGTGCCACCGGAGGCAATCTTTTTTCCCTGAAATTCCTTTCTTTTAAAAAGGTGCTTAGCGTTGACCTTAACCAGGCTTCGATCAGGCGCAGCCGGTTTTATGACAAACAATACATCCTCACTGCCGGCCTGCTCGATCAAATGATGAACCGTTTCGATTTCAGGCATGAAATACTGGGTGTTTGGCCCGACACCCTCTTTCTTGAACTGGAAGCGGTCATCAGCAAATCCATTCCGGTTCACTCCAGGCTGGAACTGGGCTTTAAACCACAATTTGGCCTGTACGACAGTGTAGCGATGATCCCCCCGGCGGTCATGATTAGCGGGCCGGCTTCGGTCATCGATACCATCACCCGGATATCAACACAGAAAAAGAGCCTGAACGAACTCGACAGTCCCACCGAGCTCACGCTCCCTTTGGTGCTGCCGGTCAAAAACAAAAATGTGGAATACTCCGCCAAAGAAACAAAAGCCATCATCAATGTCGAAAAATATACGGAATCGGGCATTGAACTGCCGGTTACCGGGATTTCTGACGACAGCGGACTTAAAATACGGACCTTCCCCGAAAAGATCACCCTGACCTACCGGGTCGCCATCAGGGATTTTAAAGATGTTAAACCCGAAATGTTTCTGCTCACCGCTACTTATGATCCTGAAAAAGACAGGGAAAAAAGCTTTTTACGGGTCAGGGTTGAAAAAAGCCCTGATTTCGTAAAGATAAGCAGGATCAATCCCGAACGCGTAGAATTCATTATTCAAAAATAATGGTACAGATTGGCGTTACCGGAAACATTGGTGCAGGCAAAAGCACGGTTTGCAGGATCTTTGAGGCCCTGGGCGGCAAGGTCTATTATGCCGACCGGGAAGCTCTCAGGTTTTACGAACTTCCCACAGTGATCAGGGAGGTGAAAGACCTGGCGGGAAACAAGGTTTTCGACAAAGATGACAAGCTCATACGCCGGGCGCTCGCCAAGATCGTTTTCGCCGATCCCGTCAAGCTCAGCAAACTCAACGCCATCATCCATCCGCTTGTTTTCGATGATTATTTTGCATGGACCCGGCAGCAGGAAGAGGATTCCTGCCTGTTTTACGAATCGGCACTGCTGTTCGAGAGCGGTTTTTACAAACACTTTGATCACAGCATCCTGGTGACCGCCCCTGTGCACCTTGCCATGAAAAGGGTGATGGACAGGGACAACATAAGCAGGAAAGAGTTTCTGGCAAGAGAACGGAGGCAAATGCCGGCCGGCGAAAAAGAAGAACTTGCCAGCCATATTATCTGCAACGATGAACAGCAGGCCCTCATTCCAAAGGTTAACGCCCTGTTTTCAAAACTCTGCGCATACAGCAGTCTTCGCTGAGACGAAGCCCGCCCCGCCAACTGCCGCCCATCAAAACATACCGTTAATTTATATGCCATTTGACAAACGGATGATAATGTCGTATCTTTGAAATACAGATATAAGACTCTGTATACGGTTTATATTATCATTTAAAAGAGCAGACAATGATTGTTGTTCAGTTTATTTATGTTTAATATAATACGGGGATTATGGAAAAAGCTGAAATGGAAAGCAT
>CAYOLA010000089.1:0-29018 GCA_964404735.1 uncultured Bacteroidales bacterium | reverse complement strand
AATAAGTAGGAATATGAGCGGGCTGTAAGACCCAGCGAGTATTCCATGTTGAACTACATCCCATAGCCCAAAACGAAATAAATGCTATGTACTTATCGGTGGTTTTTTTGAAATTTTCAGGAAATAAGAATAACGTACTTTTGCTTTGGCCGCGCAATGTAAGCTGTTGATCCGGTTTGCGCACCACATTTTCAAACTCTGGAACCAGCACAATAGCCTGTTCAATAATAGTTAAACCCGATTTCTTTCTCATGATCTGAAATTTTTAAGTGAATAAATTCCGAATTATAGGTAGAATCGGGTAATTTTGAAAGAGCTATCCCGCGAAGGCGGGATTTAGTTCAACAAGCGGTATCGCTAATGCTTAAAAGCTTTCGCAATAAAAAATAAATTTGCAAAAAGGTAAATAATAGCTTACCTTTGTACTAAAATGTAAGTGAATGAAATGTTCAGAATTATTCAGAATTTTACAACAAGATGGTTGGTACCCAGTTTCACAAAAAGGTTCACATGTGAAATTGAAACATGATTAAAAATCTGGAATTATTATTTTTCCCAACCATGGAAGTCAAGAAGTTGGAAAAGGGCTGGAAAAGAAAATTCTGAAAGATGCGAATATTAAACTTTAATTTTAGTACTATGAAAAAACTTAATAAAAATATCAAAATTATTGTCGAAAAAACTGACACTGGTTTTTCAGCTTATTCCGAAGAGTATCCAATTTTTACAACAGGAAGAACTGTGCCGGAATTATTAAAAAATGCATTTGAAGCGACTCAACTTTGTTTTGAAGATCAATTTGAAGTTTCTCATGAAAATTTAAAATTTGAAATTGACTTTGCACAATTCTTTCAATACTATAAAGTTCTTAACGCAAAGTTTCTGGCAGAAATAATTGGAATGAACCCAACTTTATTGTCACAATACGTTCAGGGACATAAAAAACCTTCAGAGAATCAGACTGAAAAAATACTTTTGGGAATCCACCAGATCGGACAAGAACTGTCTGAAATAAACCTAATTTACAGACGATAAAAAGCACTAGCGATAATAAACAGGACTCTGAGCGGTGCGCAGCACCCGGCGATGAGTCCATGTTGAACTACATATATGTTTGATAATTATTTAAAATTATTTAGATAAAGCCCGGTTGGCAACATCACATAAAACCGTTGTCGGAGGCAGTGCGAGCTTAACGTTTTGTAGTCCGCATTAACTTTATTTCTCAGTGGATAGGAAAGAAGCCCGAAACCCGCCACAGGGCTTATGTAAGAATCGTTAGCACCAACCAAAAAAAACATTTGCGTTTTATACCAATAATTGGTATCTTTGTAAAAATATTTAAACTATGGCAAAGAATACATCAATATTACTAGGGGAATATTTTGACAATTTCATTAACCAACAAATTAAATCTGGCAAATTCGCAACAGCAAGTGAAGTTATGAGAGCCGCACTTAGACTTTTCGAATATGAACAATCAAAAAAATCTGAACTGATTAAGGAATTAGTGAAAGGTGAAAAGTCAGGGTTCGTAAAAGATTTCGACCGTGCAGTTTTTCTTAAAAGTATTCACGAAAAACACTCGACGAAATAATGAAATATAAAATCAGCCTCCTGGCAAGTCAAGACTTGGAGAATATTTGGCTGTACACTTTTGAAAACTGGTCAATTGAACAAGCTGACAGATACTTAAACCTGATAATGGACGAAATTGAATATGTTGCACAAAAACCTGCTTCTGGCTTTGACTTCAGTTCGGTTAGGAAAGGATATTGTCGTTCAAGAATTAAATCGCATATTATCTTCTATAGAATTGATCAGAAAAATGACACTGTAGAAATTATCAGGATTTTACACCAACGAATGGATATAGAAAACCGATTAATTGAATAATAAATCAGCATGTGCCAATCGGGTAAACGGCCCCGGCCATGATTGACCGGAGAGCGCCGCTCACATTTATCCGCCGAAATGAAATGAAGGCGGACCACCGTACCCTTCGCTTAAGTTTATCCTGCACGAAGTGAAGGGCTCAGGGTAAACATCCGGGCCACGTACAGGGCGGTTTTACTCTTCGCTTTGCCCATCGGGCAAGACTCCCCGCAAACAAACGGAATGCAACGCTATCCCAAAAACTGCACCAAATAAACAAAGCAAAAAACAAAATTGTATATTTGAAAGAAAAATGGTAACCCTGATTACATATTTATTCCTTGCCTTATTCGTTTCATTTCTTTGTTCAATAATGGAATCAGTCCTTCTTTCCACACCTCAATCATTTTTGATTGTGAAGAAAAACAAGGGGCATAAATGGGCAAAGTCATTTTTAAATTTGAAAATCAATATAGATAAACCTTTATCTGCAATATTATCTTTAAACACCGTTGCTCATACAATTGGAGCTGCCGGTGTTGGAGCGCAGGCTGTAAAGGTGTTTGGCGAAGTATATTTCGGGATAGTCTCTGCCGTACTTACAATTCTGATTTTAGTATTTACTGAAATAATACCGAAAACGATTGGGGCCAGATATTGGAAAAGTTTAACAAGGACTTCGTTTTTTACAATTAAATTTATGATCTTTATTACCTATCCTTTGGTTGTAATGTCGTCTGTAATTACCCGGATTTTTTTTAAACAACCGAACGAACAAACTACCAGCAGAGAAGAGATTGCAGCTTTGGCAAGCATCGGGTCGGATAAAGGTTTGTTCTCGGAGAAGGAAAACAAAATAATTCAAAATATTCTACGGCTCAAAAATGTTAAAGTAACCGAGATAATGACGCCAAGAGTTGTTGTGGCAGTTGCTGATGAGAATCTGCCCCTGGAAGACTTTCTGAAAAACAAGGAATACCTGAAATTTTCAAGAATACCTGTATACTCGGGAAACAATGAAAACATTACCGGATACGTCTTCAGGCAGCAGGTATTTGAAAATTTAGCTGAAAACAACCAAAACCTGAAACTTAAGGAAATAAAACGGGAGATCATCGTTATTCCGGAAACGATGGTGTTGTTCTCTTTATGGGAAAAACTATTGGAAAAAAAGGAGCATATAGCACTGATCGTTGACGAATACGGAGGATTAGACGGGATTGTAACAATGGAGGATATCATTGAAACACTGCTGGGACTTGAAATCGTTGACGAAAAAGATACAATAACAGATATGCAAAAATTTGCACGGGAAAGGTGGAATACAAGACAGGCAAAATATAATCTGATGGAAAAACTAAATGAATATGAAAAGTAAAAACGCCACATGAAACAAGCTTAAATGCATGCGGGTTTATCTTTGCCGGGCTCCCTCCGGTCTGTTCGCCGGTAACCGGAGGGTCAACAAATCTGCCGGCAGGCAAACTGACAGGAAATCACCTCGTAATCACGCACAACACCATCCCTTCATATCATATAAAATGAAAACACTATTAACAGGATTTGCACTCGTCATAATCTTTGCCTGCAGCAATCAGGACAGGGGTGAAAATACAGCTGTTAAAACAACTGACTACCTGCGCGACATTGCTGCATTCGCATCTGACTCACTGGTGAATGTCGTTATTGAAATCCCTGCAGGTACGAGCGAAAAATGGGAACTGAACAAAGAAAATGGCCGCCTGGAATGGGAGCAGCTTACCCCCGGGTCGTTCCGCGTAATTGATTATCTGGCGTATCCGGCCAATTATGGTTTTGTGCCACAGACATTATTACCCGAAACCACCGGTGGCGACGGCGATCCGGTGGATGTTTTTGTCCTGGGTTCAGCCATTGCCCGTGAAAGAATTGTTACCGTCAGGATTGTCGGAATGATCCATCTGCTCGATAACGAGGAATCAGACCCCAAGCTTTTGGCTGTGAATACTGATGAAGCGGGGCTTGATATAAATTCATTTGAAATGTTAAAGAATAAGTATCCCGGCATTATTGAAATTATCAGGATTTGGCTCTTAAACTACAAAGGGCCCGATAAAATTAATATCCTATCAGTAAACGATGAAACAGATGCGCTTCGTTATTTGAAAAAAGCGCACCGCAATTATATTGACCATAAAACTAAATAAAAATAAACTTATGACACGATTTTTGAAACTTTCATTTATTCTCCTCGCCATCTTATTGGCAGGATGTCAGGGAAATCCAGGTAAAAGCGGCTCCACCGGAAATACCGGCACAATATCAGAAGCAAATCATCCGGAGGCATCCGTGTTTAACCTTACCGGAGTGCATGCCGAAAATGATACCACGCTTCTTCGCATAGCGTTTCTGGGCGATGCTGAACCCAAGCCATTGGCTGAATTCCCCCATATGGATGCGGCTGTTGAACAGATCAACGCCCTTGCTCAGTCAAAGCATATCGATCTTGTTATCGGTGTTGGCGACATAGCGCATAAAGGAACTGAAATCCAGTACGAAGCTGCAACCCGGGTTCTGCAAAAACTTTCTTTACCGTTTTATCCAATAATGGGCAACGAGGAGCATGGCAGTACAGTAGAACGGTATCTGTACTATGCCCGACAATGGAACAGCCAGATTGAAAGCACAAAGTATGTACTGGAATATGACCAGATCGCCTTTATATGTGCTTCGCCTGATTATAGCCGGGATTTCGACGACAGCGGTGCCCGGTGGATTCTTGAACAACTGCAACGGCTCGCTCCCAAACCGGTGGTGCTGGTTGTACACGGCGCCCAACAGGGTGTATACCCCGAAAACCCTGATAAAGGCATCAGTAACCAATTGTTCAGAGAAAAGGTGATTTCACAAAACAATCTTGCCGTGGTTGTTTCAGGCGATCTTCACATGGATATGGACCGGGTAAACCACTCCAAAAAAATTGACCAAGTCCAATATCTTCATATTCCCGCCCTGGAACGCACCAAAATTCCCGATGAAACAAATCATACACCAATGTTCCGGGTTATGACGATTGCCAAAAACGGAAAAGTTTATATTGACACCTATGCGATCGGGGATACTATTCCCCTCCAGGCACATGCCTGTTCTTTTACGCTCTCACTAAAGGAATAAAACAGGATCAGGAGGGATCTTCTGAAAAACCTGTATAAAGCCGGTTCACGACAACAACAGAAAGGTTGTATCCTTATAAAGTTGTTCATGATAAACCATCTGAAGGCAAAAACCGGCCTGAATAGTTGATCGGTGCAGTTAACAAAAGCAGACCAGGCAAGGAAAAAACCGGCATTTTCATCCACCGGTGCTTTTACAACAAGCGGGATATGCCATGGCTCACCCCCCTCTAACCTCTCTTTCACAAACAAAACAAGTTTCCTCCAGATTTTGAATATCGTTCAATCGCTCAATCGCTCAATCACACCGGCCTCCCCGTTTGGGAGAGATCGGAAGGGGGCAGGAAATCCGCAGGCAGGATTCCGCATTCGGCGATTCAAATGTTCAGCCTGGTTATTCTTTTCCTCTTTAACTCCGGAAACACAGAATGGAACACTTCCAATTTATTCCTTCCACTTGATGGTGCAGCCTACTGCTTTTGTGAAGGCGGGATCGGGATCCCTGCCTTCGGCCAGGGAAGCGATGGCATCTTCAACGTATTTTGTGCCGGCAAGCTGCTCGCTCTTCACATTGTTATCGATGGCTCCGATGTATTTTACCAGCAGATCGCCTTCTTCCTTATGCAGGAGAAACACATGGGGTGTTCGTGTTGCGCCGTAAGTGCGCGCTGTTTCCTGGCTTTCGTCGAAAAGGTAGGGAAAGGTAAAACCCTTGCTGCGTGCGCGTTCCTGCATCAGGGGATAGCTATCCTGGGGCTGTTTGGCCGGATCGTTGGGGTTAATGGCAATCACCGGATAGCCCAGTTCCCTGTATTTTTTATCGAGGGCGATGATGCGGTCTTCATATTTGACCGAATAGGGGCAGTGGTTGCAGGTAAAGATCAGAATAAAGCCTTTGGCGTCTTCATAATCGGCCATGGAAATCATGGATCCGTCGATATTTTTCAGCGTAAAGTCGGCTGCTTTGTCGCCCGGCCGGTATCCGCCGGCAAAAACATATGCCACTGAAATAACGAGGGCAATAATGGTTAAACTAATTTTTTTCATTGTTTTATCGTTTTAGTTGTTTTTCAATTTCATCAATCAGTTCCTCATAGGTGAAGGCATGCGCAAAGAAGGTCTTTTCACCCTTTCGCATAAAAAGGGTGGCGGGGATGGCGCCATCCCAGGCCGGGCTTACTTTTGGTATCCAGGCATTGGCGTCGGGGTCGTCAAGGTTGACCACTTCCAGTTTCAGCCCATTTGTGAGCATGAAAGGGATCAGCACCTCTTCAATGTTCTCCGAAAAGTCGAGGCTGATCAGGGTGATCTTCACGGGTTCCCCGGAAAAATGCATGGCAGCCCTTTCAAAATATGGCAATTCCTTTACACAGGGTTTGCACCAGGTAGCCCAGAAATTAAAAATAAAGAGTGTATCTCCCTGTTGATCGAAGCGGGGGCTGATGGAGGCAAAATCATAAACCGGCACGCTGATGCCTTCCGCCTGGGCCACTTTCAGCGGTACGGCCAGGGTATAATTTTGTGCGGTCTCCCTGCTATCCCGGCAGGAAAACAACAGCAACAGCAGGCCAACGACTGCCAGCGGCCTGATAATGGATATTATCATCGCATGCTTCATCCGGCACTTTTAACAAGTCCGGGAAGCAGAATGTTCATTGCACCGTCCTGCTATTCGAGTGTGATGAGCGAGATCCGTTTTTTACCGTCCATGCGCACCTTCAGGGGTTTTTTAAAACGGACGTGTTTGACAAAGGCGGTTTTTTCGACCAGTTTGCAGGCTTCCAGCATGTCGTATCGGATGTAGCTATCCGACATTTCGGGCTGAACCGAGAAATAGCCGACGTTCATGGATGTGACATTATGGAAGAAGTGTGATCCGGAAGAAGCATCCAGGGGATAGTCTTCCAGGCTGGTTTCGATGATGACACCGGCATTTGATATCTGCGGCCAGGTAACCGGTATGCCGATCCAGCGGTCGCGGGTACCCCAGCGGCCGGGTCCGATCAGGACATATTTGCGCTTTTCCGACACCATTTTTGTGTTGATCCGGTTGATCTCTGCGGCGATGGTTTCCGTTTCGGCCTTATCGAAAGTTTCCGGGTCGACAAAAACCACGTCGCTGATGTTTTCGATGATGCCGTTTCCCATGCCTTTTTCGGAATACAGCAAGATACTTTCCTTTTTTATCTTACCCAGTTCGATGTTATAATCCGAGGCATTGCCGATCAGGGGCTTGATCTGCAGCAGGTAGAAGGATGCCAGCCCGTTGCTGTCCTTGTTCAGGTCAACGGCAAACTCAACCTCCACGGGTGAGCCAAGGGCTTCCTTCACCACGTCGAGGACCACTTCGATGGTCTGGGCCAGGGGGATATAGTTATATTTAAGGATATTGGCGAAATTTACGATACGTGGCCCGGGATGTGTCAGGCCGGGTATGATCTGATCATTATCGGGATTATAAACCGAGGCACAATGATTAAGTGTCCCTTGCATTTCGGCATCGTCAATGTCGAGGCGGGCAAGGCCGGCGGTATCCCCTTCCAGCAGGTTGGGGTCCTTCTTTTCCAGGTCGACGGCAAAAAACTTCACCTGCGAATTCCTGTACTGGTCCTTGGCGCTGTTGATCTCTATTTCGGGGTACCGGGGCGAAAAACGGTAAGCTTTTTCCCCTTCCACCACATATTTCCCCAAACCCACGGCGGCCACCACAAAGCCCTCCTCAGGCTTCATATGCGAAACAGGGTAATAATTGTATGATTGCGCCACCCCGCTGATGTGCGGGTAGAAATAGCGGCCGTATTGGTTCCCGACGACTTCCTGTATCACCACGGCCATCTTTTCCTCTTCAAGCTTATAGTTGATGGCCTCCACATAACCGCGTGCCGTTGATGAATACACACTGGCATATACCAGCTTGATGGCATCCATGGCCTGTTCGAGCCGCAGCTTGTGATCCGGATGGTTGTTGGGAAGAAGATAGGTCTCAAAAATGCCGGCAAAGGGCTGGATCAGCGAGTCTTCGAACAAGCCCGAGGAGCGGATGGCGATGGGCTTTTTTATTTCATCCAGCACCATCTTCAGCCGCTTGATGAGGGTTCCCGTGAGCGAGGCCTGCAGAAAAGCCTTTCTGATCTTCAGATAGTCCTTTTCGTTCAGCACCAGGTCGAGCAGGTTATTCCGCCTGATGAAGTATTCGAACTCCTCGGTGCCGATAAGCAATGTCTTGGGCGATTTAACATGGATGTTCGGAATATACTGGCTGAATTCATAATTGTAAATAAGCGTATTGATAAATGCAACGCCCCTCCCCTTGCCTCCGAGGCTTCCTTCCGAAAGTGAAACGATGTTCGACTCGTCGGCAATGGCTGCCTTTTCAAAAGGAATGATCTTTCCTTTTTCCTGTTCGTTCCTGAATTTGGAAATGATATCGAGCAAATATTTCCTGACCTTTTCCGGGCTTTCAAAGTCGGTCACCTTGTATGGGTTCAGGATCTTGGCAGCCTGGATTTCGCCCCTGGCCATGAGCCAGAGCGAAAAATGATCCTTGCGGGCGTGGTGCATCAGCGATTCATCGGGGATGGTCTTCAGCTGTTTCTCAAATTCCTTGAGCGAGCGGGCCACGCTGATGATCTTACCCTTTTCGTCGCGATAGATAAAATTGCCAAAACCGAGGTAGTGGGTGATAAAGCTCTTGAAATCCTGCGAAAGGCTCTCGGAGTTTTTGTTGATGAAAGTCGACTTATGCTTATAAGCCTTTGAGGCATTGTTTTCGTCTGACGACTGAATGATGATGGGGAGGTCCTTGATCTGTTGCCGGGCATACTTTACCAGTTCAATGCCTGCCTCTTCGTCATCTTTGCCCTCTTTTTTAAATTTCACATCGGTAATAAGGCAGAGCAGGTATTCGCCGTACTTATCGATGATGCCGGTAGCCTGTTCATAGTCGGAAGCCAGGAGTATCTTGGGTCTGGCACGCAGCTTCAGCACCTTGTAGAGGTCGTCGGTGCTCACATCGTCGATGATCCTTTTTGTTTGTTCGAGCACGGTATTATAGAGCATGGGCAGGTAGCGCGAATAGTACTGGGGGGAGTCTTCCACCAGCAGGATCACCCTTACCATTCCCACCCGGGTGTCGTTTTCGGCGTTGATCATGTCTTCCACATGCTTGATCATGGCAAAAAACACCTGTGATTCGCCATTCCAGACAAAAACCTTGTCGATATGCTTTACCGAGGCTTTATGGCCTGCCACATATTCCATGTCGCTGTTATTGTTCAGCAGCAGGAATACCGGGATGTATGGGAATTCGTTCTTGATCATGCAGCTCAGCCCGATGGGTGATTTTTTATCGGCTCCCATCATCAGGATGACCAGGTCGAAATGCTTATTGTGCAATTGCGCCATGGCTTCCTTTTCGTTCGACACGCCGGTGATCCGTGGTATGGAGGTAAGGTTGAGCTGGTGGTATTCGCCCAGCACATGCTCCGAAAAGCGACCTTCTTTTTCGATGCTGTAAGCATCGTAAAGGTTGGCCACGAGCAGGATCTCCTTCACCTTGAAAGGCATCAGGTCGTGATAAATATCGCGATCGTAATTACTTTTGTTCAGGAATTTCTGCAGCAACTGCCGGCTGTGGCTCATTTCCTGCTCTTTTGCCGCACCGGTGTCAACACCTGTGATGGCCGGCCTTTCCTTTCGCAGCAGGGTTTTTCCCTTGATACTGTTCAGATACCCTTCGATCAGGCCTGCGATGTTTTCGATCAAATGGCGTTCCTCTCTGAGGAAAGGGCCTTCGTCAAGCTCGGGAAATTCCCGCAGGTAATATACTTCCACGCTGCCCTCCAAACCGTCGATGGTCTCGAAATGCTGCTTCTGCACCCAGCTACTCGGCATAAAATTCTGGCTTGCAAACTCCATTTCGCCAAATTTTATCCTGGCAACCGTATAATCGGGGTATTGCCAGGCCGGAGGCAGTATGTCGACCAGGCGGTGCAGGGTTTCTTCAATGGTTTTTCCTTCGCGCAGGATTTGGGTGGTCTGGTTGATCGCAGCCAGCTCCTTCAGCCGCTCACGAACTTCGAATTCAAGTTTTTGCAGGTCTATTGGTGATTTCTTGCTTCCCTCCATATTTTGACACGGGCTAATGATAAATGATGGTAAAGGTAATCATTTCGCTGATTACAGACATCATGGGCACGATGACAATTTAGAATCAAAATAACATCGAATTTTTGCAATACTTAATTTTTTTTATTTAATATTGTGAACGTTTTCACAAAAACCGTTTTTACCAACCAATAAATATTTATTATGACAAACACCGCTTATGATTCTTTATTAAAGGATTTCATGGCCAGGATCATTGCCAGGAATCCCGGCGAAGTTGAATTTCACCAGGCTGTTGAGGAAGTGGTCTCTACCATCATCCCCTACGTTGAGGAAAACCCCAAATACAAGGCAGCCAAGATCCTTGAGAGGCTTGCCGAGCCTGAACGCGTGATCCTTTTCAGGGTTCCGTGGAAGGACGACAAGGGTGAAATACAGATCAACAAGGGTTACCGCATTGAGATGAACAGTGCGATCGGTCCGTACAAGGGCGGCCTGCGTTTTCACCCCACGGTAAACCTGGGAATTCTGAAATTCCTTGCTTACGAACAGGTTTTCAAGAATAGCCTTACCACCCTGCCCATGGGCGGTGGCAAAGGGGGATCTGATTTCGACCCCAAGGGGAAATCCGACAGCGAGGTGATGTCGTTTTGCCAGAGTTTCATGACCGAACTCTTTCGGCACATTGGCCCGAATACTGACGTACCTGCCGGCGACATCGGCGTGGGCGGACGAGAGATCGGCTACCTTTTCGGGCAATACAAAAGGTTAAAAAATGAGTTTACCGGTGTACTTACCGGCAAGGGCATTGAGTGGGGAGGCAGCCTTATCCGTCCTGAAGCTACCGGTTACGGGCAGGTATACTTTGCCGAGGAAATGCTCAATGTGCGCGGCGACAGCATGAAGGGTAAGATCTGTGCAGTGTCGGGTTCGGGCAATGTGGCCCAGTTTGCCACACAGAAGGCCACCATGCTGGGAGCCAAAGTTGTTACGCTTTCCGATTCGGCGGGCTTCATTTATGATCCCAACGGCATCGATGAAGAAAAGCTTGCCTACGTTATGCAGCTTAAAAATGTAAAACGCGGCCGCATCAAGGAATATGCCGAAAAGTACGGTTGCGAATACTATGAAGGCAAACGTCCATGGGGCATTAAATGCGATGTGGCACTGCCCAGTGCAACACAGAATGAGATCGACGAAGACGATGCAAAAACCCTGATCTCCAACGGTTGCTTCCTGGTGTCGGAAGGGGCCAACATGCCATCCACCCCGGGCGCCATCGAAGTATACCAGAACGCCAAAATCCTCTATGGACCCGGCAAGGCTGCCAATGCAGGCGGAGTTGCAACATCCGGACTGGAAATGAGCCAGAACTCACTCAGGCTTTCCTGGACCAGGGAAGAAGTGGATGCAAGGCTTCACCAGATCATGAAAGACATTCATGCTACCTGTGTGAAGTACGGCCCGAAAGAAGGCGATTATATCGACTATGTTACCGGAGCCAACATCGGCGGATTTGTAAAAGTGGCCGATGCCATGCTGGCGCAGGGATTCGTATAGGATCAGGCCGGAATTTATTCACGGGATCCCGCTTCCACAGAAGCGGGATCTTTTTTTATGGCAAAGAGATAGGCGCTGAAGAAGGCGTAAAAGACCACCCCGGCCTGTGTTTCAAGCATGGATTCGAACAGGAGGTTCATCCCCAGAAGCAACAAAAAAACCAGGTAAAGATAATGATGCCTTTCAATGCTATACATGGCCGGCAGGACAAGGCATAGCAGCAGCAGGATCAATCCGCCCATGCCCAGCGCGATCATCGTCTGCAGATATTGGTTGTGGGCGTTCAGCTCAAGTTCCAGCGCATGTGTCATCTCCTTTTCGCGATACTTATCGAGCAGATGATCCTTTACGTCGCCCGTGCCAACCCCGCCCAGGAAATGCTCGTTGGTGATCTCAAGCGCATACCACCAGATCATGATCCGCTCGCCCGTGCTTCCCACCACTTCCGATGCCTTCAGGTCGGCCTGGCCGAGGTCTTCCCGCGATTGCTCAAAACGTTGTGCGGAAGCCGGGAAAAGGGCGAGCAGGAAAACAAAAACCGCAGCCATGACGGTACCCTGAAAAAATCCATTCACCACACGCCTCCTGATAATGATCAGGTAGGAAGCGTAAAGCGCAATTACCAGCCCGAGGCTGAGGATGCCGGCCTTGGAACTCAGCATGACAATAAAAATGCCGAATAAAAATACAAGGGCATACAGAGCGGTGCGTACAGAAGCTTTTCTTATTATTCCGTTGGCGAAAAAATACAGGATGATGGAAATGGCAAAGCAAACGTACATGGCCAGGTATGAGGGATGGATAAGCACCGACAGGCGGTTATAGTAAAACGCCATGCCTGAGCCGCTCCTGAGGTAGTCGGCCAGGGCAACGCCATAACACAGCAGCATGGCCACAGTAACTCCTCCGGTAAATGAAAGCATTACCTGCCTGGCCATTCTGGCCGACAAAAGGGCGGTATCCATGGTAAAAAAAATAACCGGGAAGATGAGCAGCGACAGCTTTACCTCCAGGTCGAACAAGCCGTAATGAAAGTTATCGGTGTAAAGCATCCCAAACAGGTAATACACATACAAGGCGCCAAAAAGCAACGTATGCAGGCGATGCCGTTCGGCAAAAAACTTTCTGAATCTGGCAATAAGAACACCCCCGGCAAACCACAGCATTAGCTCCACCAGCCATGTTAATACCACCAGGGCAATGATATAGGGGATCACCTTGCGGTATATCGGAAGCATGAATGCCATCAGCAGGAATTCAATTTGGTACAGTCGCTGTATATGTTGGCGGATGGTCTGCATTTGCGCGGGTTTATCAGTACAGGCGGGTCAAAGATAGTATAACAGCCATAAATGATACGATTATTTATTGGTTTTACTGCCGGCCTTTTTACTATTCCTTTCCACTTCATGCAACAGAAGCAATTGGCTGAAAAGTTGATCCGTAATGTGATCGCGGTCGAACTTCTTCTCAACATAAGCCCTGGCATTTTCACCCAGCTTTTTAAGCAAGCCTTTGTCTTCATATAACTGCCTGATCTTTGCTTCCAGGTCGGCGGCATCTTCCGGCACAAAAGCCAGCCCGCATCCGCCCTCATCGATGAACAATTCCTTTGCTTCGCCTTCCACCCCGAGCAGGACGGGCTTTTTCATGGCCAGGCTTTCAAATATTTTCGAGGGGATGGCCCCTTTGAACAGGTCCAGCCTTTTGAGGGGTATCACGCTTACATCCATGGCAGCGATCACGGCAGGCATTTCAGCCTTGCCGACGCCATCGAAAAACCGAAGCCGTTGCAGCTCCATCTCTTCCTTCAGCTTAATAAGTTCTTCCCTGCGCGGGCCGCTGCCCATAATCACAAATTTGATGTCGGGGAGGTCGGCCAGGCGTGCGGCTGCATGCAGGATCACTTCGAGACCCTGTGCATGCCCCAGGATGCCGCCATAAAATACCAGGAAATCGCCGGGGGCGAAACCATATTTGCTCCGCCAGGGGATATTGATCACGTCCGGCGCGAAGTTTTCAAGCCTGGCACCATTGGGAAACCAGTATACTTTTTTTACGGGAAAACGGCCTGATATATTGTTAACGATCCCCTGTGTTTGCCCTGTGATCAGGACCGATCGCCGGTACAGGAATTCCTCAAGCCGCCGACTGACACCCAGCAGCAGCCGCGACCTGACCAGTCCCAGCTTTTCGGCACTCTCGGGCCACAGATCCGACACGTTCAGTATCAATCCGGCCCTTTTGATGACCGACAGCAGCCAGGCAGAGATCCCAAGGAACAGCGGCGGCGATTCACAAAAAATATAATCACATTTCGGGGTTTTGAACCAACCGGCAAAAAAGGAAGTGATCACAAAAGAAAAATAGTTCATCAGCCGCAGGAGGATGGACCTGCTCCTTCCGGAATAGATCCATGTGCGATACACCATGATGCCATCGATCGTCTCCCGCATGTAACATCTCCGGCGATAGCCGTCATACACTTTCATCTGCGGATAGTTGGGCATGGCCGTGAGCACGGCAACCTCCACACCCCTGCTTTTCAGCCTGAGGGCCATCTCATGCAGGCGGTTTTGCGCTGCGCCCGTTTCCGGCGGATAATACTGTGTAAGGATGAGCAGTTTCAATGTACCTGATCATTTTGTAAAAACCCTGCCGGACTCATTCCAATTTCTGTAGGTAAGAGGCCGTCCGCAATACCTTGTCGAAAACAAAATACTGTATCAGCACAAAATCCCTGTTGTCATTAACATAAGCATATAAACGGTCGAGGTCGAAGGGTTCAAGGGCAGCGCCGTCATGATCATACAAGTCCGCAAATCCCCTTTTCCGGTATGTTTTCATAAAATATTGCTCTCCCTCAATATCTTCCAGGGTGATGCGGTGTGCTTCATTACCGGATGTGATGGAATCGATATAGTGCTGCTCCAGCTTATTGTTCAGGACGGCCTCATAGCGTAAGTCCTTAAAAGCAGAAACAAACTGTAGCATCCTGAGGGTGTCATAATCCTTTTGCAGGCCGTCGTGCAGTGTGGTCAGGGTAAAATTCCCTGAACCGTCGTTTTCAACGATAAACGACTCTTCAGGTTCCTCCAAAAATTCAATCCTGACCGAAGCAAGCTCATTGATGGGTGTCTGAAAAACGCTGTGATCACGCCAGTCGTCCTCGTCCGTGCTGAAACGCGGGTAGATATAGCCCCTGAGCATGGGCAGGAATACCACATAAGGCTGTTCGGCCCCTTCCATCTGCATGTATGTGCCGCGGTTGTCGGCTGTGGCATCACCCACATAATAAGTACGCGTAAGTTTCTCGCGCGGAAAAAGCTTGATGTAGTTGAACAGGTTAACGGCATATTCCATCTGGTATATTTCAACTTTTCTGGCGATGGTTGCCAGCCTGCTGATGACATTGTCGCGGGCCACCAGTGGAACCGGGTAGCGTACTGTAAGTTCCTTGACAGTCCTGAGCAACATGGCAACATTATAGTTGTTGGCAGGGTAATGTTCGTTGAGCATCCATACACCCGGCTCCAGTTTTTCCAGTTTTACGGTACGGTTGTTCATGTCGGCCATGAATATTTTGGTGACCGTTGCCGTATCGGCAATGGCAAAGCCGCTTTCGGAAAGGCTCAGCGTGGTATAGCTGTGATTTACCACGAATAAGCTCCCGGCAATGACCAGGACAATGGCAAGGATGAGCAGTAATCTGTTTTTTTTCATCGTTGTTATCTTTTTGAGCAATGTGGCGGACGCGCCCTGCAGCCGTTTAATATATGATAGTGTTTACAAATCGGAGCAGATAAATACTTCATAGGCTCATTTTTTGGGTGAAGCATATCTTTTTCTCCTGATGATTGCATATGCAATGCCAAAAATGATCACCACCAGGGGTGGGATGGCCGAATTGGCCAGGCGCCACGAAAAGCCGTGATCTTTCAGGTAGGCATTGTCGAGTGAAGGAATACTGAAATTTTTTTGTCGGATGGTGTTTAATTCCGTTCCCGAAACCAGGTAATCGATGGCATTCAGGATAAACCGTTTATTGCCAAATGTTTCGCCGGTATACTGGTCGTAGCCCAGTGGCAGCGGATATCCCTGTGAATAATGAAACTGGTTTTTGATCACATCGCCGTCGGAAACAATGATCATGGCTGTGGGACGGCTGCTTTCCAAAAAGGAAATCTCCCTGCTGCCCGCCAGAGCGGGTGGGATCCTGTTTTTATATAGTGAATTGAATTCCCCTTCGAGCAGGACGGCCACCGGGAGGTTCTTCAAATTATACAGGCTGCGGTCGGGTTCCTCATTAACGATGTTCAGGTTTATATATACCGGTGCATTCAGCCGCCGTGAATAGGGAGAGGTCCTGAGTAGAAATGTCTTTTTTATGCCGCGCACACTGATGGTGTCGATACTGCTGACAAACTCGGTTTTGACCGCTCCCACATTGTTCACTACCGGATGGCTGGTATCGGAAGCCACCAGCGGGAAGAAATACCAGGGAAAGAATTCGATGTTGGGCTGGCCGGCCGTGGACCCGGAAACCATGCCAATGGGCAGGGCGATCAGATCCATGACAAGGTCGGTATTTAACCGCACGCCATAGTTAAAAAGCAAATCATCGAGGTGGACATCGTGGGTGATGCCCATGCTTACCCCCGTGAACTGCAGGCTGTCCATCCGCGCAAACACCGGGTCGATCAGCCAGAGAACGCTTCCGCCGTACATCACATACTGGTCGATGATAAATTTGTCTTTTTCACTGAAGACGGAGTCGGGGCCGGCAATGATGATGGCCCGGTATTTGTTCCTGACAACAAAGTTGCCCGAATCAGTCTCAACCCTTTCGGTAAGGATGTTGACCTGCTCATTGAGCCGAACCCTTTCCACGATATAATTATCGGCAAGTGATTTACTGACATCGGCTGTTTCGAGCCTGCCCAGTTCCCCATGCCCTTCGATAAAGGCAATTTTGGGTTTTATCTCCCTGCTGAGGATACTGATGGCATATGCCAGGCTGAATTCAATCTCGTTAATGGCGCGGTTGATGCGCTGTTCGAGCCGCATGGGAAAGCGTTCGGATTGCAGGAACTGCAGGGGCATTTCGCGCGACTGATAGGTGACGATGGCACCCGGGAATATCTTGCGGAATTTAACCCCCTCGCTGCCATCTTCGCGGTGCTGATCGGCCACCAGTCCCCTTTCCTCGATGTTTTGCTGGGTAAGCATGCGGTCGCGCGGATCATCGCTGGCCGAAGGATTAATGAATTCATACTGTACCTTGTCGCTGATCACGTGAAACTCATCCAGCATCTCCTTGGCAGCCTTCTTCAGCCTGCGGTAGTCGGGGGGGAGTTGCCCATCGAGATAGATCTGGAAATACACGATATCATCAAGGTTTTTGAGCATCCGGCGCGTTTCGTCCGATACGGAATAAAGCCTGTTTGCCGTCAGGTCGAAGCGCAGGGGAAGGAATGAAACAATCAGGTTCACGAAAACGATGACCACCAGCAGCAGGAGCAACTGTATCCATGCACTTCGTTTTTGATTTCTTCTTGTTTTACTCATCATCTTTTTATTCAATCCGGTCTTTTAGCCTGAATCATCTCTATCCCTTCCGGGTTCTCAGCCCTGCCTTCCTTACAGGGATGCATTACCATTTCCTTCCCGCCAGGACAAACTTCGTCATCATCAAAAAAATGACGATCACACTCAGAAAATACACTACATCCCTGAGGTCGATCACGCCACGCATGATCGACTCATAGTGTGCCAGCATACCCAGCGAATGGATAAACAATGCCACCCCGCCAAAAACCTGCATTTTCCAAAGCGTGCTGAAGCCGATAAACATAAAAACGCATATCAGGGCTGCAAAAATGAAAGACAGTATCTGGCTGCCGGTGAGCGAGGAGGCAAAAATGCCAATGGCCACAAAACAGGCACCAAGCAGCAGCAATCCCAGGTAGGATGCCCAGGTGGCGCCGGCATCGATGTTTCCCACCGTATCGCCAAGCTGGTAAACTGAGTAAAAATACAGCAGGGTGGGCAGCAGTGAGAAGATAACCAGCAGCACTCCGGCCAGGAACTTGGCCAGTACGATCTGCATATCCGACAGAGGCTGTGTAAGTAACAGCTCAAAGGTTCCGGTACGTTTTTCTTCTGCAAACATCCGCATGGTGATAGCCGGTATCAGGAACATGAAGACATAGGGGGCAACGGCAAACAAGCCAAAAAGGCTGGCCGAGCGGTTGGATATGATATCATGCAGCCCGAGGAAAAGGTCTACATCCAGCATCCACAGGAAAAAGCTCAACACCAGCAGGAACACCACCATGGCAATATAGGCGGTGAGGGTACTCAAAAACCCGTTGATCTCTTTCTTCAGCAGTGCCAGCATTTTTACAGCATATTTTTTTATGAGGTTTGTATCAGGGCAGCGAAAAACAGGGGCTAAATTACGTATTTTTATGGAAACGGCTGAGACGCGAAATTAGTATGGAAAATGCAGCCTGAGGCACCCTTTTCCTCGCTGTAACAAAGCTTGTCGATTCTTTTGAAAAAATGTTCCGTGCAGCAACAACGATTGCATGGAATATCGCAATATAATCACATATGCCAAAGAAAAGAAGACCATCATCCTGTAAACTCCACCCTTACCGGACTATCAATGGACAGGCCCAGGAGACTGCCGGCATTGGCATTGTTCATGGCGATCTCGAGATTGCCGTGACAGCCGAACAATGCCAGCACTTCACCCGAAGGCACATCCGAATAGGATTCGGAGATACTGTTGATCTCCTCGCCACGCAGGTAAATGGTAAATTTTCGGTTTTTGCCAACCTCCCTGAACTTTTCACGGCTGATATTGGTAATCACATTCTGGTAGTTGTCGATATAAATGACAATTCCCTTGATCATATCCTTTTCGGTTACGGGGGCAAAAAGGATCTTTTCGTTGAGCTGGTCGCGGAGGTTGCCCAAATCCTCGATGTTGCCTCCGCCGGCCAGCATTGCAGCCGCCCTGATGAAACGGTAGCGGGTCGAAAAAGTAAAAAACTCCGAGTCCTGCATCAGCCCGATCTCAACGATCTTATCGGGGGGTTTATCGAAGATCAGCGAAAAAATGCCATTGTCGCAGCCGATAAAATACTGGCCTTCGGCCGATATGGCTGTATGCGGACGGGTTTCCGATTCCTCGGTGCTGATACCGATCAGGTGAATGGTGCCCGGCGGAAAATCGCGGTAGCAGTTCCTGATAACAAAGGCGGCCTGTGTGAGGTCGTGGGGAGGAATCGAATGGGAAATGTCAACAATCCGGGCGTCGGGTATCTGGCTCAGTATAGCCCCTTTAACAGAAGCCAGGTAATGATCTTTCATACCCCAGTCGCTGGTCAGTGTAATGAGCGCCATATATGATCCCCGGTCGTTTTTTAAAAACAAGCTTTTAAAACCTTCATCAAAAGTAATCATTTCGTTCAAATCATCGCTTTTTTTCATTAGTTTTGGATATCCCCTGACAGGCAGGGATCACAAAAAGCAAACAGACATGAACGAGATCAGCATTTCCATTGAAGGATACAGTCCACTGGATATCTATGGGGTAAGCGACAAGAACCTGGATCTTATCAGGAAGTTCTTTCCACAGTTGAAGATCACGGCCCGCGGCGATATCATCAGGGTAGCCGGTCCTGATGCAGACCTGATGGCGTTTGAGCGCCGTTTTTCATTACTGCTCACCTCTTACGAACAATTCGGAAGGATCACCGAGAATGATGTGATGCAGATCATGGGCGAAAAGGAGAACGACAAGCCAGAGCCTGCTGCCAGCGGCAAAAGCGATGACATACTTGTTTACGGACGCGACGGCCTGCTGGTAAAGGCGCGCACCCACAACCAGCGCAGGATGGTAAGTGGAAGCGACAGTCACGACCTCATCTTTGCCATCGGCCCGGCAGGCACCGGCAAGACCTATACTGCTGTCGCACTCGCCGTCAGGGCATTAAAAAACAAGGAAGTCAGACGCATTATCCTCACCCGGCCGGCAGTTGAAGCAGGTGAAAACCTGGGGTTCCTTCCCGGCGATCTGAAGGATAAGCTCGATCCTTACCTGCAGCCACTTTACGATGCCCTGCGCGACATGCTGCCCATGCAAAAACTCTTGTCGTACCTTGAAGACGGCACCATTGAAGTGGCCCCGCTGGCCTTTATGCGCGGCCGCACACTCGACCATGCCTTCGCCATCCTCGATGAAGCGCAGAATACCACACCCAACCAGCTAAAAATGTTCCTGACACGTATGGGGCGATCCTCAAAATTTATCGTTACCGGCGACATTACCCAGATCGACCTGCCGCCAAAACAGGAATCGGGGCTTATCCATGCCGCCAGGATACTGAAGGGCACCAGCGACATTGAGTTTATCTATCTCGATGAAACCGACATCATTCGCCACAGGCTCGTAAGCAAGATTATTGCTGCCTATGGCGCCAAAAAGGAGAATCCCGTTGACAAAAAATGATGACCATAAAAAAGCCGGAGAAAGGGAATACCTCGACCGCTTTTTCAGGCTGCTGGATGAAAGGCCTGCAGGCAAACTCATCCCCGCTGAATCGCCCGACTTCATCCTGAAAACCGGCCGGAAAAAATCCATCGGCATTGAGCTGACATGGCTCATCCCGGAGCCCGGAAACCATGAGAAACACCTCAGCCGGGAGCTGATCGCAGGCTGCATTGCCCGCAAAGACAGCAAGCTGTCACTGTACCGTAAAAAACGGATCGACCATTTCTGGCTGCTCATCCTGCTGGGCAAGGACGGTAACGGGTTTCCGGCATTACACCAGAATACCGGCAATTGGGGCTTTGAAACCCTTTTTCATAAAGTTTTCCTGCTCCATACCACCGAGAACAGCCTGCTGGAAATAAAATAATTATCAACCCCCTTGATTCAGATACAAAAAACACGTATCTTTATGGCGATCCTTTAAAAACTTTTCGAACCATTAACCCTAATTATTGCGTCTTATGAACAAACTGTTTTATGTATTGATCATGCTGGGCTTTTTCATGTTCTCATGCGGGGGAAGCACCCAGCAAGCCGAAGAAGGCACCGATGAAGCCGTTGCTACAGAACAGGAAGCTACCGCCGGTGATGAAGAAATGAGCTGTGACGAATTCCTGGATGAATTTGAAAAATGGACGGAAGATTACATTGCCGTGGTGGAAGCCTACAAGAAAGACCCCACCAACATCCAGCTCAGCCAGGAATATCTTACACTGGCAGAATCGGCTGCCAACTGGTATGCATCCTGGACCGAATTCGTTATCTGTACACAGGAAGAGATGTATCAGGCCAGGTACGACGAGATCACCGACAAACTTGAAAAACGCCTCCAGGAGCTGGAACTGCAGGAATAGGCAGGTATCATGCCTATTGGACTGACTTCTATTTTGTATTTTGGCGGTTAAGTTTTTCTGATTATTTTTGCATCCAAACAAAATATGCAAAAACATGGATGCATTAACCGCAACAAATTTTCATTTTCCCGGGCAAAAAAGCTTCTACAAGGGAAAAGTACGTGATGTTTACAACATTGACAACAAGTGGATGGTGATGGTAGTGACCGACCGCATCTCTGCTTTTGACGTGGTATTGCCCAAAGGCATCCCTTACAAAGGGCAGGTATTGAACCAGATCGCGGCCAAATTCCTGGATGCCACGGCCGACATTGTCCCCAACTGGAAGATCGCCCTGCCCGACCCCATGGTCACCATCGGGCGTTTCTGCAAGCCCTTCCCGGTAGAGATGATCATCCGCGGCTACCTGACCGGCAGCTCCTGGAGGAGCTATCAGAAAGGCGCCAGGGAGATCTGCGGGGTGCCTATCCCTGACGGGATGAAAGAACACCAGGCCTTTGCCGAACCCATCGTTACCCCCACCACCAAAGCACAGGACGGAGCACACGACGAAGACATTTCGGTCGCAGAGATCATCCGGCAGGGACTGGTAACGGAAGAAGACTATCGCCTGCTCGACAAATACACGCGCGAACTGTTCAAAAGGGGATCGGAAATTGCCGCCGAAATGGGGCTGATCCTCGTCGACACCAAGTACGAATTTGGCAAGATCGGCGACCAGATATACCTCATCGACGAGATCCACACTCCCGATTCTTCCAGGTACTTTTACCGCGAAGGTTACGAAGAAAGACAGGCCGGGGGCGAACCCCAGAAACAGCTCAGCAAGGAATTCGTCCGCCAATGGCTTATGGAACGGGGCTTCATGGGGAACGAAGGCCAGGAGATGCCTTTCATGCCCGATGAATTTGTCCATTCGGTTTCGGAACGCTACATAGAACTGTATGAAAGCATCACCGGCGAGAAGTTTGTCAGGGCCGATACGACCGATGTAAGCAAACGCGTGGAAGAGAACATTCGCACATTTCTTTCGGCTCATTCATCATAGCAACAACACAGCCATGATCCCCTTTTCGCCGCCCCGTATCGACCAGAAAGTCGTTGACGAAGTAACCGCCGCCCTGCGCTCGGGCTGGATCACCACCGGTCCGCGTACCAAGCAATTCGAAAAGATGATCAGTAAGTATTGCGGGCATGCTGCCACGCTTTGTGTAAATTCGGCCTCTTCGGGGCTGGAGCTGATGTTGCGCTGGTTTGGTGTTGGCCCCGGACACGAGGTGATCATCCCCGCCTACACCTATTCGGCCACGGCCAACGTGGTGGTGCACTGCGGAGCCAAACCGGTGATGGTCGACATCGGCGACGATTTCAATATTGATCTGCGAAAGCTGCGCAATGCCATCAGCCCCGCCACACGTGTGATCATGCCCGTAGACCTGGCAGGTTTTCCATGCAACTATGAAGGCATTATGAAGATGGTGGAAGATGAAGGCATCAAAAAGCTTTTCAGGGCCGACACCCCCGAACAGGAGATGCTGGGAAGGATACTGGTGCTCTCAGACGCAGCCCATTCGCTGGGAGCCTTTCTAAACGGGAAAAAGACCGGCACACTTGCCGATATCACGGTATTTTCCTTCCATGCCGTGAAAAACCTCACCACGGCTGAAGGCGGAGCCGTTTGCCTGAACCTGCCCACTCCCTTCAATAACGGGGAACTCTACCAATACCTTTGCATAAAATCACTTCACGGGCAAACCAAGGATGCACTGGCCAAAAGCCAGGGCGGAAACTGGGAATACGACGTGATAGAAGCCGGCTACAAATACAATATGACCGACATACAGGCAGCCATGGGCACCGTTGAACTGCAACGCTACGATGATGATATGCTGCCGCGAAGAAAAGCGATCTTCGACCAGTACAACCGGGCCTTTGCAGAAAAGGACTGGGCCTTGCTGCCGCCTTATGAAGATGATACCCGAAAAAGCTCCTGCCACGTTTACCTGCTCCGGGTAAAGGGCATCAGCGAGGACAAGCGCAACAACATCATCAGGAAGATATTCGAAAAAGGAGTATCGGTGAATGTGCATTTCATTCCGTTGCCGATGCTCAGTTATTATAAAAACCTGGGATACGACATTGACCATTATCCTTCGAGCTATCACCAGTACAGCAGGGTGATCTCCCTGCCGGTTTATTATGACCTCGACAACGAAAAGGCCGGGATGGTGATCCGTGCCGTAACCGCTGCCGTTGAAGAGGAGTTGTGATGATACTGAAACGTCTTTTCGACATATGCCTGGCCATTGTATTGCTCATCCTGCTGAGCCCGCTCTTTTTTATCCTTGCTTTGTGGGTCATCCTTGATTCGCGCGGTGACGTTTTTTATACGCAAACCCGGATAGGGAAAAACCGGAAACCTTTCCGCATTTACAAATTCAGGAGTATGCGGCCCGGCTCCGATGCCGGGGGTTTACTCACCATTGGCAGGCGCGACGGCAGGGTTACCCGGGCCGGCTATTTTCTGAGAAAGACGAAATTTGATGAACTGCCGCAGTTGTTCAACATCCTGGCGGGGCAGATGAGCTTTGTAGGGCCACGGCCGGAAGTGGAGAAATATGTAGCCTGCTACGATGACGAACAATTACAGGTGCTCAGAATCAGGCCGGGACTGACCGATTATGCCTCGCTCGAATACATTGATGAGGAAGAGACCCTCGGAAACAGCAATGATCCCGAAAGCACCTACATCAGGGAGATCATGCCGGCCAAACTTTTGCTCAACCGCCGCTATATAAGCGAAAGAAGCTTTTGGGGCGATATTCTGATCCTGTTCCGGACAGCAGCAGGGATTGCCCGCAGAAAAAAATAAATCCGGTAAAGGGAAAAAAATGCCGGCCCGGGTCAGCCGGCTATCAAAGTTGAGGCAAGTTTCTTCAGTTCCTCCACCCTGTTCTGGTTTCCCAGCCCGGCATGCAGGCTGATCATCTCTTCGAACAAGCGCTGAATAATGGTGATGTTGCTGCAAGGCCGGTAATAAATCTCATCGGAAGGAAGTTTCATCTGCTTGAGGTAAACTTCTATCTCATGATGGGTAAACAGTGCTCCCCGGTTAAAAGGGTTGATGTAGAACAAGGGATTGCCGGTTGCGGGTTCATCGCTGCTCCCCCTTTCATCCATATAAACAAGTACAAAATGATTTGGAAGGTCAACGCCGTAAACAGGCATTTTCAGGCTGTTGGCAATGATCATATAAAGCATGCCTATGGAGAGCGGATTGCCTTTCCTGCTTTCGAGCAGGGTGTTCAGATACAGGTTTTCGAGGCTCCTGATGTTGCTCTTGTTGCCCCTGAACTTATGCACATCAAAAATAATATGATTGACCACCTTGATCTTTTCCAGGGCTGTAAGCCTGTCGTTAAGCTCCAGCCAGACATCCTGCACCAGGGCACCTACTTCCTTAAAGATCTTTTCAGTGTCGAGGTCGGGATACTGATAACGTGCCGCCAGGATGAAGCCCCTCAGCAGGTCGTCGCTGCCAAGCTGAGCCCAGCTGCTTAATGCGGCAAACAGATCATCGAGCTGGATGGCATGAATGATATCTTCTATCCGTTCCTGCAGGAAGGGATCGAATGACTCTTCCCACTTTGCCTCGAGCAGGGTAACCGCATCAATGCCATAGGCCTGCACCCGGGTTCTGATCCGGGCAAATACGTCGGGATCAGGCTCATCGAGCAGGCTGAGCAAAGCCTTCAGCTCTTTATATTCCTGTTTTTCTGCCATGTTTTCAGCCATCTGAAGCGGGATGCCGCATCATACCGGGCACCACCGGATACCAAACACCTATTGGAAACGTTATGTTTATTATCAAAATCAAAATTACGATTAAAAACACTTCCGTCAAATGAAAATGATTGACCGGGTAAATTTCAGTCGTTTATCCTTTGCGATGCTACCACTGATACTGCTGACGCTATGTTTTTGCAGGCGTACCACAGATCGTCATCCCGTTACGGATCCTCCGGTGCTCCATGCCGGCGACATCATTACGCCGCGCAATATTCCACAGGGGCATAAAGCCTTTATTGCGCGTTTTTTGCCTGAGATACAAAAGGCCAACAATGAAATACTAAGACAGCGGAACCGCATTCTTGACCTGCGCGACAGCCTCAGGGGTGCCACGCGCATTCCGGCGGCACTGGCCGGTGAACTGAATGGCTACCTGCAGCAATACAGGCTCGAAATAATCGATACTTCTGCAGTGCTGACCTCTTCTTTTCTCGACAGCACTTTTTCGGGGCTTCTGAGGCGGGCCGATATCATTCCTGCAAGGCTGGCCATGGCACAGGCCATTATTGAATCGGGATGGGGAAGTTCAAAATTTGCCCGCGAAGCGAACAACTATTACGGAATACGTTGTTATACGCCAGGCTGCGGGATGAGCCCAAAAGGTGCTGACAGCGCCGGCTTTTACGTAAAAAGCTATCCGACCGAAACAGCCTGTATCAGGGATTACCTCTGGAACCTGAATACCGGTTATTCTTATCGTGCATTACGCAGCAGCCGGGAAGAAATGAGGAAAAAGAAAAAGCCGCTCGACCCGGCAGAACTGGCTGCAGGACTCACCGCCTATTCCTCCCGCGGAGAGGAATACACCGAAATGGTCGGCAGCATCATTAAAGATTATCTTCCGGAAAATACGGGAGAACTGCTGAAGGGGAAGATTCAATAGCCCGGGCCGGGAGTCCGGGAGTACATCAGGCAAGGGTCAGCCTTTCGAGCAGCAGGCTGATCAGGCGTTTTACCGTATCTTTGGGTTTAT
The DNA here is from genome assembly GCA_964404735.1 of uncultured Bacteroidales bacterium. Taxonomy (GTDB): domain Bacteria; phylum Bacteroidota; class Bacteroidia; order Bacteroidales; family B18-G4; genus B18-G4. The sequence goes on along the minus strand of CAYOLA010000089.1, from coordinate 3,086 downwards.
GCGAATAGCTTTCTTTTGGCCGGTTTGCAATGACCGCGCAAAGCGTGAGGGTATGATGGCCCAGCAGCCTGCCAAGGGCATACAGGGCAGATGTTTCCATTTCGAAGTTGATGATGCGCAAATCCTTGTATCGGAAGGAGCTGATCCGCTCATTCATCCGGGGATAGGCTGCCTGCAGGCGGATCTCACGGCCCTGCGGGCCGTAAAAGCCGGGAGCCGTGATGGTGATGCCATGGATCATTCCTCCGCCCAGACGGCGGGCCAGCTCTACCGAACCTTTAACTGCATAAGGCTCGGGTAAAGCGCCGGGCCAACGTGTATGCGCTATAAAAGCCAGGGCCATCTTCCTGTCGCAAACGCGGCCGTGTTTATAAAAATGAACCAGGCCATCCATCCCCAGTCCATGCGTGGCCATGGCAAAGCTGTCGACCGGAATGTCGGGCTGCATGGCACCGGAAGTGCCCAGCCTGATGATCTCAAGACTGGTATGCCCGGGCCTGGGGGTCCGGCTGTCCAGGTCTACATTCACCAGGGCATCCAGTTCGTTCATCACAATGTCAATATTATCGGTGCCCATTCCTGTAGACATCACCGTGAGCCTGGTTTTGTTCAGGTAGCCTGTATGCGTGACGATCTCCCTGTTCTCAATCATGAATTCGATCTTGTCGAAACAGGAAGAGACCATCGGTACCCGTTGCGGATCCCCAACCAGTATCACTTTACCAGCCAGGTGCTCAGGGCGCAGATTGAGATGATACAGACTCCCGTCGGGATTAATGATCAATTCCGATTCTTTAATCTTCTCCATGCAAACAAAATTAAATAACTTTGCCAACTTTAAGATAAAACGGCCATGAAGAATATCTATAATACCATTCTTGTTCCAACCGATTTTGGTGAACGTTCGCTGATCGCACTCGAAGAATCCTTTAACCTTTCGAAGATCACCGGACTGGAAATCACGCTTCTGCACGTGATCCGCGATAATCAAAATTTATTCTCTGCCTTCGGGGGGGAGCGGTCGAAGAGCATGAAAAAGGAATATGAATCGCAACTGCGCAGCCAGTTGCAGGAGATCGCCGCCGATGCCACCAGCCGTTCGGGAACCAGGGTAAATGCCATCGTGTCGCATGGGAAAGCCTATGATAAGATCCTCAAAAGCTCCCACCTGCTGCAATCCAGGTTTATCGTGCAGGGCATCAACAATGAAAAACCCGGATCGGGAAAAAACCATATTGGATCCAATGCCCTTCGGGTGATCAACAAGGCTGAATGCCCGGTGATCACCGTAAAGAACCCCCATTCGTACAACGGATGCCGCAGCATTTTGCTCCCGCTCGACCTGACCGAGGAAACCCGGCAAAAAGTGAGTCACGGCATTGAAATGGCAAAAATATTCGGCTCCGACATCAAGGTTGTTTCCGTATACTGGTCGACCGGCAGCAAAAGCATTCTGAACCAGCTCGAAACCCAGATGAAACAAGTCACCGCATTCATCAAAAAGGCGGGGATCAGTTGCTCAGGCCAGATCATTGAAAAGAAAGGAACGGCAAGGAGCCTCACACCCATGCTGCTGCAGTTTTCGGAAAAGCACGAAGATATTGACCTTATCATCATCATGACCCAGAAGGAATCAGGTTTATTCGACCTTTTCCTCACCTCTTCGGCACAGGATATCATCACCGAGTCGAAGGTACCCGTCATGACCATCATCCCGAAACAGCTCGGCTTTATCTCAATAATGAATTGATCTTGAAAGCAGAGATCATTAACATCGGCGATGAATTGCTGATCGGGCAGGTCATCAACACCAACGCTGCCTGGATGGCGGAGCAACTAAGCCTTGCCGGTATTGCAGTTGTGAGGATTACGGCCATCCCCGACTGCCGGAAAGACATCACCGCTGCCTTGGATGAAGCCTTTTTGCGTGCAGAGCTGGTCCTGCTCACCGGCGGCCTGGGGCCCACAAAAGATGACATCACCAAGCACAGCCTTTGTGAGTATTTTAATGCCGGGCTTGTGCTTCACGAAGCTTCGCTGCGGAACGTTGAGAAACTCTTTGCCGGAAGAGGGCTGCCCCTGCTTGAGGTAAACCGCAGGCAGGCCGAAGTACCCGATAACTGCCTAGTCATCCTGAATGAGAACGGCACGGCACCCGGCATGTGGTTTGAACATGAAGACCATATCTGTATCTCCCTTCCGGGGGTACCTTATGAGATGCAGGCCATGATGCTGGATCATGTGCTGCCCGCGCTGGCGAGCAAACGCAACGGGCAATACATTATTCACCGCAAGGTTAACACCCAGGGCATGGGTGAGTCGATGCTGGCCGAAACGATCAGCGGCTGGGAAGACAATCTCCCGCCCCACATCAGGCTGGCCTATCTCCCGCAGCCGGGCATTGTACGGCTTCGCCTGAGCGGAACCGGCACAGACGAGGAAGTGCTGGGCAGAGAGATGGATAAGCAGGTAAAGGCGTTGCATGCCGTCATTCCTGACCTGATTTACGGTTATGACGAGGAAACGCTGGAAGAAGTGGCAGGCAGACTGCTGAAAGAAAGGAATTGCACCCTGGCGACGGCCGAGAGCTGCACAGGCGGCTACATCGCACACCTCATCACATCCGTACCGGGCAGCTCCGCATACTATAAAGGCTCTGTCATCGCCTATTCAAACCACATAAAGCAGGAAATGCTCGGGGTGAAGGAAGAAACCCTTCGCCTCCACGGAGCCGTGAGCAAAGCGTGTGTGCTGGAGATGGCTGCCGGAGCCAGAGACAAGTTCGGCACCGACTATGCCATTGCCATTTCCGGCATTGCCGGACCCGATGGCGGAACAACGGAAAAACCCGTTGGCACCATATGGATCGCCCTTGCCGGACCTGAACGGGTCTTTTCGCAGAAATACAATTTTGGCATCAGCAGGCAGCGGAATATCAGGCTGGCTGCCGTACATACCCTGAACCGGCTCAGACTGATGATCAAAGCCTTTAAATTCAATTAGTAAATGCAACTTTTAGGAGTGTAATCTAGGCTAAGAAAAGCTGCACTTTGCTCTCTTTGCGGAGTGGAGCGTAGCGAAACGAA
>CAYOLA010000088.1:0-81134 GCA_964404735.1 uncultured Bacteroidales bacterium | reverse complement strand
TTCATGCCTCAAAGATAATGCATATTTCCCTTCGGAAAGCCGGCTTATGCCATGATCTGTTCAGCCCTTCTGGTTGAGCAGAGCGATGGTATGGCAGGGGGCCACCGCCGCCGGTTCGGGCCGCAGGGGCTGGGTGCCCCGGCTTATCGTGGTGAATCCCTGCTCTCTGGCAGCAGCCACTTCATCAGGATGGAAGTCGCCTTCAGGTCCGACCATCAGCGTAACATCACGGGGAGCCCGGTACATGCCGGACAGGAGCGGGTGTTCTCCTTCTTCCACATAGGCCATATACTTATCACCTTCGTGCCTGTCCCGGATAAAATCGGCGAAAGCCTTGGCCGGGTTCAGCTGTGGGTGATAGGCCTGCAATGATTGTTTCATGGCTGAATCGATCACCTTGTTGAGGCGGCCGGTGTTCAGTTTCCCCCGCTCCGAGCGCCGGCACAGGACAGGTGTGATCTCGTCGACACCGATCTCGGTGGCTTTTTCGAGGAACCATTCAAAGCGGTTGATATTTTTGGTGGGGGCTACGGCCAGGTGCAGGCGGTAAGGCCTTTTGCCGTATTCCTTTTCCATGCCGGTGAGCCTGAGTTCACAGCTATGGTCATTCCCGTTCAGCAACGCTGCCTTGTAAAGGTTTCCCCGGCCGTCGGTCAGGTGGATGATGTCGCCGGATTTCATGCGAAGCACCCGGGTGCAGTGCTTCGCCTCCTGGCCTTCGAGTGTATGAAATTCGCCGCTGATATGCGGTGCATAGAACAAGTGCATGGCAGAGCAGTTTTACCGCGCAACGATCTTTTTGGTCACATTCATTCCATCCGAAATGAAGCTGGCAAAATATACTCCCCCGGGCCAATTTGATGCATCCAGCCGGATGTTGTCTTCGGCGGGCAGGATATCCTTGCTGAACATCAACTGCCCCTGTGCACTGTTCACAAGCATTCGTACCTTTTCCATCCTCAAGGGAAGCATGATGTTGAAAATGCCTTCGGATGGATTGGGGAAGATGATGACCTCACCCTCATCCAGGCCCTGCATGGCAACTCCCACCGAATTTGATATCTGGATATTGTCGATGTAGATGTTATTTCCAAACCTGCCGAAAGTTTCAAACCTGATGCGGATGCCCGGCTGTCCGGCCCAGGCTGAGAGGTCGAGGATGTTGCAGTCGACTCCGTATCCCGCCCCGCACCAGTCGTCGGCTGTAGCTGGTGCAAAGGATTCTTCCGCGGGCGGACTTGTTTCAAGATCCTCAAGCGAGGCTGAATAGAGCCGGGTCCATGTATCGCCGCAGTCGCCGGAAATACTCACGATGAGCGTGTCGGCCAGGGAATACCTGCTGGCATAGGCATGCTGGAAGTACAGCCCCGGATTGTTGATTCCGCTGAAATCGAGCGGAGGTGAAACCAGGTAGTCCCTGGGCCCGAATGCATAGTAGTTGAAGATGTTGATCCATGCGGCATGGCTTCCGGGCCAGTTGCCGCTTACTTCGGTCAGCTCCCAGGTGATGTTCAGGTCGGGGTTTTCAACCGTCCAGTAAGCATCGGTCAGTGATCCGTTTTCGAAATCCTCGGAATAGGGGAGTGGCATGCCGCCGATCATCACATAGTTGTTTTTCGTCAGGTGTGCCTGTCCGTTGGCATTATGGGCGATGAGGGTAACATTGTATGAACCCGTTTCGTGATATTGCACAACCGGGTTTTGTGAGTTTTCGCTGGTGCCTTCCAGGAAACTGATCTGCGTTGAACCGAACTGCCATTGCCAGGAAATGGGGCAGTTGAGGCTGAGGTCGGTAAAGCGGATGATATCGGTGCCGCAGGGTACAATATTGTCGGCGGTAAAGTCGACAACGGGCAGGATCTCATCGCTGACGGTAATATAAGCGGCCACGAAAACGGAGTCTTCGCCCAGATCGTTCCACACTTTCAATGCCACGGCATAGGTACCCGGTGTGCTGAAGACGATGCCTGAAGGGTTGCGTTCGGTCGAGCTTGCCGGCGTGGCTCCTTCAAAACTCCATTCGAAGTAATGCGGCACGCCGGATGAAGCATCGTAAAAGTCGACAGGGCAGTTGGGCGGCACCAGGGTGTCGGAACTTGTAAAGCCGGCTTCCGGTGTTCCGAACCACATATCGGAGCTCCAGAGTCCTCTGCCGTAAGTTCCGGCGCGTATCGCATCCCCGCCGGGGCTGTCGGGATCATAGTATATCTCGATCTCCCTGACGGAGGCATCAACCGGCAAGCCCTGGTTGAACCATATCCAGTCTTCCATGGAGGCATCGCGGTAGAACACGCCAAGGTCGGAGCTCACATAGAGCCCTTCCTGGCTGCTTTTATAATAGACGATGGAGGTGAGGTGGACGTCGGGGAGACTGCCTGAAATGTCTTCCCAGCTCAGGCCTTTATCCGTGCTTTTATAGACCTTTGACCCGAGCAGGATATAAACAATGTTTACGTCGGAAGGATGGGCTTCAATGTCGCCGGGCGTTACGGCCTGAGGCAGAAATGGCGTCAGGTTGAACCATACCGGGCTGTTGGCAAAGGCATCGTCGGTACGGAACACTTTGCTGTCGTACCTGCCGGCATACAGGATGTTGGTATTGGCCGGCGACTGTTCCAGTACTGCCAGGTTCGAGCCGTTGTTGCCGGCCAGGTTGTCGGAGATCTTTTTCCAGCTTATCTGGCTGCTTCCTGCCTTCACGTTTTCACAGCGCCATACGTTTTTATACCCGATGAACATTACGTTGGCATCGTATTCGTCCATGATGAAAGGGGTGATCCATGCCCCTGATTCATCAATCCCGTACGCACCGTTTTCGCATACCACCATCTGGTAGTTGTTGTTATAATAGCGGGCTACGCTGCCATAGTAGAGCGAGGCATAGCTGTATGCCGGGTTCTGGTGGTCGATGATGCATTCGAAGCCATCGCCGCCGCGTGTAAATTCCCAGGTGTTTCCATACCAGGTGGAGGTGCCGTTATCCTGGTAGCCGTTTATCACCAGGTCTTTGATCGTGGCACTTTGCCCGATCTTGGATACCTGGCTGATGGGCATTCCGTCGGTGATCTCCGGCCAGCTTGCCCCGCCGTCGGCGGTCCAGTAGATGCCGCCGTCGTTGCCGGCATAAAGCCTGCCGTCAACAGGATTGTATTCGAGCACGTGCAGGTCGGCATGCACGGAAGGAACGTTGCAGTCGCCCCACCAGTGTGAGCTGATCTGCCATGTGGCGCCGCCGTCGGTCGACTTAAAGCAGTTCACGCCTCCGGCAAAGATGGTAAATTCATCCAGCGGGTCGGCTGCGATCTCGAGGTCGTACCATGCCTGTCCGCCGTTGCCTCCCTGGCATCCCCAGCTCATGATGTTGGGTGAGTTCGACATTTCCGTAAAGCTGTTGCCGGCATCGGTTGAGCGGTAGAGTGCCTTGAAGGAATCGGAATTGGTCAGCAGGAAGTACACCACTTCGGGGTTGTCGGGGGTCACGGCGATGACGGCACGTGCGCCTCCCGCCAGGCCGTTGGTAATCTGCACCCAGGTGTTGCCGCCGTCGGTGGTTTTGTAAAAGCTTCCTCCCTTGCTGGCGTAAAGCGTTTCGGGGTCGTTGGGTTTCATCACGATCTCCTTGAAGTTGCCGGTGGCCTGGTTGTTCCATGTTGTGCCGCCGTCATCGGTCCTGAAGATCCCGCCCGAGGTGGCGATGTATAGGATTAAGGGATCTTTTGGGTGGATGATCATCCTGCCAACGGTCAGGTTTTCGATACCGGCATTGGCTGTGCTCCAGTTTACACCGCTGTCGAATGATTTCAGCACACCGATGCCATAGGCGTCGCCTGCATCGCGGTCGCCGGTGCCCATGTATAGGATGTCAGGGTTTGTATAGTCAACGGCGATGGACGACACGCCGAGGCTTGGGAGCCCGTCGCAATAGCTGTTCCAAATGTTCCCCCCGTCGTGGGTGATCCACAGCCCGCCGGCCGGGGCCCCCGCAAAGATGATGCCGGGGTCGGTCGGATGAAAAGCAATGGCATTGAGCCTTCCGAGTCCTTTGTAACCTTTGTTTTCGGGGATGAAGAAAGGCCCGAGGTTTTCCCAGTCACCCGAAGGCGACCTGGCTGCCGGGTTCTCTTCCAGGAAACGGTGATATTCGTTCCACAGGCGGTTGTCGGGGTAACGGCTGCCATCGGGCCTGACCCTGAACTGCATGTTGTATTCCCAGCGCTTGAATGGCTTGTAGCCTGAACTACGCGTGATCTCGCGGCCTTCCCAATAGGTGTAAAAGGCCTTTTGAACGTCGAAGAAATTAACGGAGGGATCCTGCATCATTTCGATCCAGTAAGGGTATTTGGCAAGTTCGGCATCGGAGGGCAGGGAAGTTGTCTGGGCATTGGAAAAGGCCCATGCAAATAAGAGTACGGCAATGGAAAGAAGGATATTTTTCATGACAGGTAATGATGATGGTTATAACATACAAAGATACAATAATTCAGGCATCGCTTCGCGCATGCCATGCTGCAGCGGGCAAAATATCATGTTTGCCGGGTAAGCTGATCTTCTGCCGGTATAAAAACCTCAGCTAATCCTTTATGGGATGCGTGCCGGCCGGAGATCATTCCCCGGACCGGGCCACTTTTTTTTCAAACTTTTTAAGTGCGATGAGCACCAGCCTGTAGCTGACCCAGATCAGCACGGGCCAGGTAATGATGGATATGATCTCTGCTGTATACATGATATGATTATTTCCGGTTAGTAGATGTGGGTGTCCTCCTCCATTTCCCCTGCCGTGACCTTTTTATTGCTGATGGCACGCCAGGCGTACCATATATAAGCCAGGACGAAGGGGATCATCAGCGATACATAGCTCATGGCCGTGAGGGTATATTTGCTGGATGAGGCGTTTTCAATGGTCAGGGAGCTTTGGGGGTCGATATACGAGGGGTAAAAGGCCGTGTTGTTAAAGCCTGCCACCAGGAAGAGGGCGAAAACGGTCAGGATGGTGCCGATGCCTCCCAGCCAGATCCCTTTGTTATGGCACTGTTCGTATGCGACCAACGGGCGGATGATGCCCAGCAGTACCGCTGCCACGCCCAGCAGGAAGATCACCAGCACCGCAGGCATTTCGAGCAGGTTATGCAGGTACTTGTTTGCTTCGGCATAAATCTCCTTTGTTTCGGGGTTCACGGCGTAGCCGTCCATTAGCAGGAGGTTTGCCAGGAAGAATAGGAAAAAGGCCAGGAAGGGCAATGCATTCCTGAGAAGCTGGGTTTTTGCCCGCCGGTTGATATTCTCTTCATCAACGGCATTCATGAAATAGAGGATTGCCAGCACCCTGGCCAGGAAGAAGACGGCAAAGCCCAGTGAGAGGTTGACAAAGGTGAAGTAGCGTCCAAAGTTGAAGGCAAGCTCCAGCCCGCGAAAGGGGGTTTGCCACTCCACCTGGTTGATCATCAGTATTTCGCCTGAGGTGCTGATGTTTTGGCTCAGGATAAAGGGCGAACCGGTGAAAAAAGTTGCCACGGCCGTTCCGATGAGGATGGTGCCCAGCAAGCCGTTCACAAACAGAAAGCCTTCGTAGGTTTTTTGTCCGAGGAAGTTTCCTGCTTTTGTCCTGAATTCGAATGATACTGCCTGTATGACGAAAGCGAAGAGGATAAGCATCCATACCCAGTAGGCGCCGCCGAAACTGGTGGCGTAAAAGAGCGGGAAGGAAGCGAAGAATGCGCCTCCGAAGGTGACAAGGGTGGTAAAGGTGAATTCCCACTTGCGCCCCAAAGTATTGATGAGGATGGTACGCTCCAGACCGGTTTTACCGAGCTTATAGATCAGTGTTTGCCCGCCCTGGACAAACATCAGGAAAACCAGTAAGGCAGCCAGTACCGAAATGATGATCCACCAGTACTGCTGCAATGCCAAATGTGATAAATTTTCAAACATCTTATTGTCCTCCTTCTTCTTTAGGTCCTTTTTTGATTTGCGATAACATGATCTTCAGCTCGGCGATGAGCAGGATGGTGAAGGTGGCCAGAAAGAGCCATAGTGTGATCTGTACGTTCCCTTTGTTGATCTTCGTAACGGCCGATACCGTGGGCATGAGATCCTGTATTACCCATGGCTGGCGGCCCATTTCTGCCAGCAACCATCCCAGTTGCCCGGCGAGGTATGCCATGGGGATGGCAAAGATCGACAACCACAGCAGCCATTTTCGTTTCTCGATCTTGTCGCGGAGTACATTCACCAACGTCAGGATGAACACCAGCAGGAACAGCCCTGCCAGGATCACCATGATATGGAAAGAATAGAATGCCACTGGCACGCTGGGGATCAGCCGTGCCGGATCGTCATAATAACCGTATCCGAAATAGGCGAAATAATTGTCGAGCCATACGGGGTCGAGGAATAAAGCCCCCAGGGAGTCGGCCCTGGCCATGTGGGAGATCTTTTCAACCTCCGGGGTTTCAGTACTCCGTGCCTGCGTTTTGGCTTTTTTATAGTCATGCAGGGCCTGAATGGCGATCCTGCCCCGCTGCATCCTTTCCGTGTATGAAAGTACTTCATTGCCATCCCTGTCGGTATAGCCGTGGAGGAGATCCTTGATGCCGGGCACATAGGCTCCTGCTTCAAGAAATGCCATGTACGAGAGCAGGTCGGGGATCTCTATGGAAAAGGCGAATTCCCTTTCATTGATATTATGCCGGTCGGGGTCGACCTTTTGCATGAACCCGATGGCTACCAGCGGGGCGTTGGTCTGTCCTTCGTACATCCCTTCCATGGCCGCAAACTTCATGGGTTGTTTGTCGGCGATCTGCCTGGCCGATTCATCGCCGGAAACAACGTTGAGCAGCGCCATGACGAGTCCGAAGACGGAGGCCACCACCATGCTGCGTTTTGCAAAGAGGATGTGCCGCTTCTTGAGCAAATACCAGGCGCTTACGCCGATCACGAAGATGGCGGCAAGCACATAGCCCGATGAGATGGTGTGCAGGAACTTGTTCACGGCAACGGGTGAGAACAGGACATCCCAGAAGTTGATCATTTCGTTGCGGGCCGTGTCCGGGTTGAAGCGCATGCCGACGGGATGCTGCATCCAGGCGTTGGCTACCAGTATCCAGAGGGCCGAAAGGCTGGCTCCGATGGCGACAAGCCAGGTTGATACAAGGTGGAATTTCTTTCCCACCTTGTTCCATCCGAAGAACATAACCGCAATAAATGTTGATTCCATAAAGAAGGCCATGATGCCTTCAACGGCAAGGGGCGCCCCGAAAATATCGCCCACAAACCAGGAGTAATTCGACCAGTTGGTGCCGAATTCGAATTCGAGGATGATACCCGTGGCAACTCCGATGGCAAAGTTGATGCCGAAAATCGTCATCCAGAATTTTGTGATGCGCTTCCATTCGGGATTGCCGGTCCTGACATAGATCGACTCCATGATGGCGATGATAAAAGTCAGGCCGAGGGTCAGCGGAACAAAGATCCAGTGAAACATGGCCGTTACTGCAAACTGCAGGCGCGACCAGTCGACCAGTGCATAATCAATTTCCATGGTTTTATTTGGTATTGGTTAGTTGTTCAATTACATGATCGCTCCGTTCCTCATCGGAGTCGAAATTTGAATTCAGGTAATTGGGGAAGAAGAAGAGCCTGAGTACGGCAAACATCACGAAAAGCTTGATGAGGATGATGATCCAAAGCCGTTTCCCGACGGGGCTCAGGTTTCTGAAGCCGTCGTAATAGAAATAAAAGACCCTGCCAAAGATATTTTTTCCCAAAGTGATGCTAAATGAATGCCCGAAGTTAAAAAATATAAGTATTCATCTACCTGATTAGTTAAATATTTTTTTAACACGCTGTTATCCATGCCGCGGATAATGCCGGGCAGGTATGATCATTCCATATCCCTTCCCTTCGGCGGGAGATGGCAATATTTATGCAGCTGCCATTAGTAATCGAGGGTGAGGATGCCTCCTTCGGTAAAATCGAAAAAGCGGTCTTTGGAGGCCACCACAACGCCTTCCTTCAGCATGTCATCGGTAACGCCCATCACCTTCATGCAGCCCGGGCAGGCCATGATGGTTACGCCTTTATCGAGCAGGTTGCCGATGATCTGCCCCGAAGGGGCAAATTCGCGGAAGCTTACATCCGCTCCGTCCTTTAATACAAGCTCAATGCCTTTGATGTCGAGGTAAACGCATACATCTTTCCCTGTGGCCATTTTGTCGGCCATGGTCAGTCCCATCAGGGCGCGTTGCGGGTCATCGCTTCCGTGGCTGATATGGAGCAATACCCCGGTTGTTTCGATTTTTCCGCTTACCGCTGATTTTTTGGCGGCTTCGATGGCTTCTTCGTCCATTTCAACATTTACGCAGCCGGCAAAAAACAATGCCAGCAGCAAAAAGACCCATGTGTTTTTCATAGCATTAGATGTTTATTCATTTTGTCCGCCGGCCTGTTCAGCCAGTGGCAGGATTTCATAATCGCTGACGGTGTAGCCTTTGTCCCCGATGGCTGCCCTGAACTGGTCGATGCCAACAAGGGAGGGGTCGTATTTGACTTTGGCCTGTTCTTCCAGCCACGACACCCTTGCTTCCTGTACTCCGTCGAGTGCCGTGATGGCGCTGGTAATGGCTTTTTCACAGCCTTCGCAGTGCATGCCGCTAACGTAAATGATGACCACTTCGGTAGCGGCCACTTGATGAACCGCTTCGGTGCTTTCTGTTTCAGCCTGTTCGTCTGTTGTCTGTCCGGCCGGCTGCCGGTTGCTGCATGCCGCCATAAAGAGCGCCACAAGCAATAATAAGAAATACTTTTTCATGTTTAGGGCTTTGGTTTGTTTGTAACAAATGTAATAAAGTCTTTTAAATTATCAGCCATAAAAAGATGAAGAAGACGGGAGAAAGGATTGTTGGTCTGTATGTGGCCTGAAGTTTTGGGTTTTGTACCCTGCCTGCTTTCGTGGATATTCTATTTTGGGCAGAGCCCGGTATTTGTTCTGAAAAAATCAGTCTGTTGTCAGCATGAGACAGCTTCGCCGCCGGTCCCTCATCTTTTGACCATTTTCATCGCATCCGTTTCTTTAGCCTTCAGGCTAATGGCAATGAATTGGGTTCCGGCCTTTACGGAATTTTCTTGTGCCGGGCCTTTTAGTGTTGGTTAAAGAATGCTTAATATAGCATGGCGGACAATTTGCCATATCCGGTTTTAAAATGAGTTCAGCAGATTTGCTGTCAGCACGACAGGTTCATCAGGTTAGCAGAAATGCGCTTTTTCTTCCTTTTCAGTTCGATTATCATAAAAACTGATTTTCGCTATACCGGCACGGATCTAATTTCTTCGCACATTCATTTCCGAAGTGTTGTTGAACGCTATTTCCGGATAGGATTCTTTTACCATTTTCAGCATCCATTCGCTTTCGGCAAAATACACCGGGTTTCCCGATTTGTCGTAAGCAATGTTATTTGCCCGCCTGTTAAGCATTTCATCCAATTTCCGGCGGTTTCCGGAGGAGATCCACAGGGCTCTTGTAACAGGCAAAGCCCTGAACCCGCAGCGGGCCCCATACTCGTGTTCGAGCCTGAACTTAATGACATCGAATTGTAGCTCACCCACCGTTCCTATAACTTTTCTGTTGCCGGGTTGCTGGGTAAACAACTGTGCAAGCCCTTCTTCGGTGAGTTGCTGTATTCCCTTTTCAAACTGTTTTGTTTTAAAGGGGTCTTTGTTGATAACCTCTTTCAGGATCTCAGGAGAAAAGCTGGGGATGCCGGTGAAGTGAAGACTTTCGCCTTCGGTGAGGCTGTCGCCGATCTTCAGGTTGCCGGTATCATAAAGGCCAATCACGTCGCCGGGGAATGCTTCTTCAATGGTACTTTTGGTATTGGCCATGAAGGAGGCTGTGGAGGCAAAACGCAGTTTTTTGTTCAACTGCGTGTGGGTATACATTTTGTTTCGCTCGAATTTGCCGGAACAAACCCTTAAAAATGCCATGCGATTCCGGTGGTTGGGATCAAGATTGGCATGTATTTTAAATATAAAGCCGGTGAAGTGGTCTTCTTCCGGCAAAACAATCCTTTCCACGGTTTTTGTTTGGGTGGGATGCGGGGCGATATCTAAAAAGCTTTCAAACAATTCGGGGATACCGAAATTATTGAGTGCACTGCCAAAAAATACCGGAGCAAGGTAGCCTTCAAGATAGAGGTTTCTGTTAAAAGGCTCAAAGAGTTCGGTGGCCATGTCAATTTCTTCCCGGAGCCTGCTGAGAGCTGCTTCGTCGATATAACTTTTCAGTAGCGGGTCCTCAAGCTTTTTTGCACTTAGCAATTCTTCGGAACGGGTGGTTTTTGCAGGCATGAATAACCGGATGTTTTCCGTTGCCATGTTGTATACGCCTTTAAACCGGCTTCCATTGCCAATGGGCCAGGTGAAAGGAGTGCTGGCAATCTTCAACTCGTTTTCAAGTTCTTCCATCAGGTCGAAGGGGTCCCTGGCATCCCTGTCCATTTTATTGATAAAAATCATCACCGGTGTGGCTCTCATACGGCACACATCAATCAGTTTGCGGGTTTGATCTTCTACACCCTTTGCGGCGTCTACTACCAGGATCACACTGTCAACTGCTGTAAGGGTCCGGTATGTATCCTCGGCAAAGTCCTTATGGCCCGGGGTGTCCAGAATGTTGATCCTGAAATCGTGATAATCGAGGGTCATCACCGAAGTGGCTACAGAAATTCCGCGTTGCTTCTCGATCTCAAGGAAATCGGAGGTGGCGGTTTTCCTGATCTTATTGTTCTTTACAGCCCCGGCCACCTGAATGGCCCCGCCAAACAGCAGCAATTTTTCCGTAAGGGTGGTTTTGCCGGCATCGGGGTGGGATATAATGGCAAATGTTCTTCTTCTTTTTATTTCAGTTTTAATGTCCATAAACAAAATTGCTGGAATACCTTATTTGAAAGATACCCGTGAAACGATTATTTTAATACGGGATCGGCAGGAAAAACCTTAATCGTCCGGCCTGATGCCGAACGCCACCCTGACCGGGAAAATCATGGTGGAGTAATACCGCAATGCTGTGATATCCTTATTTTCATTTCGAACGGCAAAGATAGGGAAAAAAGAAAAATCAACACATGTAAGCAGCAGCGGGCAAATTAATTAAACGGTTCCCAATCCATTTCAACAAACGATCATCAGGAATGTGATCATCCCTGACCCGGGGTCCGGGATCGGTACAGCGCAATATCTTTAGCCGGTATTATGGTGTTTTTTGGCTGATGCATCTGCCAAAAACACCGGCCCGGGATGCGGCAGGGACAGGCCCACGCCCACGCCTTCATCCTTATTTATCATCAGTATAAATTCCATATTACATATCAGGCAATATATATATTTTTATATTTTTGGAAACAGGTACTCTATTGCGTTTATTCCGGCAGAATACCGCCATGGCATATTGCAATGCTTTTTTAATTATTTTTGGGAATTGACAACCAAAAAACCAGAGGAATGAAAAGAATCATTTCAGCCATGCTGTTCCTGTTGTTCCTGATCCCGGCGCAGGCACAGTTCATTGAAGAGAACGAAAAGGTAGGGATATTTGAAAAGCTTGACACACTTATCCCGCCGGGTGCCATGTTCTATACCGAAGAGGGTGAACTGGTGTCGCTGGTCTCGCTCATCGACAAGCCTACGGTGATCGTCCCTGTTTATTATACCTGTCCGGGCATTTGCAGCCCCCTGCTCGACGGCGTAGCCGAAGTGATCACAAAAATGGACATGGAACTGGGAAAGGACTATCAGGTGGTCACGGTCAGCTTCAGTCCGGAGGAGACACCGGCCCTGGCACGCGATAAAAAAGTGAATTATGTGCGGCAGGTGAAGAAGGAGATTGATGAGTCGGCCTGGATGTGGCTGACGGGCGACAGTGCAAACATTTACATGCTGACCAACAGCATCGGGTATCATTTTATCCGCCAGGGTAACGATTTCATTCATGCGGCAGCCATCATTGCCGTGAGTCCGGAGTCGAAAGTGACCCGTTACCTTTATGGCACCTATTTCCTTCCATTCGACCTGAAGATGGCCATGGTTGAAGCCTCGGCCGGGCGTTCGGGGCCTGCCATCAACAAGCTGCTGAACTACTGTTTTTCTTATGATCCTGCGGGGAAGACATATGTGTTCAACATTACCAAAGTGACCGCCACGCTGATCCTGTTTATCGTGGGCCTGTTTTTCATTTACCTCATTCTTACCAGGCGAAAGAGAATTGCCAGGCGTAATAAATAAGAATTAAAATATGGAAGCTGTTAACCGGGAACCCGAATATGTAAATTTCTACCAGGTCAGGAAGGGCATCGCTTCCTGGCTGTTCACACATGATCACAAGCGTATCGCCCTCTTGTATTTCTGGGGGGTGATCGGCTTTTTCATCGTGGCTGTTTTGCTGGGGATGCTTATGCGCCTCGAGCTGATAGCCCCGGGGCCCACCATCATGGATGCGGGGATGTATAATGCGGTTTTCACCCTTCACGGGGTGATTATGATCTTTCTTTTCATCATTCCGGGCGTTCCGGCCATCTTTGGGAATTTTATGCTTCCGCTGATGCTGGGCGCTCCCGACGTGGCCTTTCCGCGGCTCAACCTGATCTCCTGGTGGCTTTATGTGATCGGCGGATTGCTGGCCCTTGGCACCCTCTTTTTCGGTGAGGGCCCTCCCGATACGGGCTGGACATTCTATGCCCCTTACAGCGTGAAGACCGGCACCAACGTGACCATTGCCGTGCTGGCTGCGTTCATCCTCGGCTTTTCATCCATCCTCACGGGCATCAACTTTATTGTTACCATACACCGCATGCGCTGCCCTGGCATGAGCTGGTTCAAAATGCCGCTTTTCCCCTGGGCCCTTTATGCCACTTCCTGGATACAGGTGCTGGCCACGCCGGTGGTGGGCATCACCCTGCTCATGATCATAATGGAACGGGTGCTGGGTGTGGGCTTTTTCGACCCGGCCATCGGGGGCGACCCCATCCTGTACCAGCATCTATTCTGGATATATTCGCATCCGGCAGTATACATCATGGTGTTGCCGGCTATGGGCATCGTTTCGGAGATCATTCCGGTATTTGTCAAAAAATCCATCTTCGGCTATAAGGCCATCGTATTTTCCAGCCTGGCCATTGCTTTTGTCGGGTATTTTGTATGGGGCCACCATATGTACACCTCGGGTATGAGCGGTACGGCCCTGATCGTATTTTCGCTCCTTACTTTCCTGGTGGCCGTACCCAGCGGGGTAAAGGTCTTTAACTGGGTGGCCACCCTTTACAAGGGATCCGTCGACCTTCAACCGCCCATGTGGTATATGCTGGCATTTATCTTCCAGTTCATGATCGGCGGCCTCACAGGCCTGGTGGTAGGCTCCCTGGCAACCGACGTGCACCTGCACGATACCTATTTCGTGGTGGCCCATTTCCACTATGTGATGTTCGGTGCCACGGGTTTTGCCTTTATCGGTGCCATCCATTACTGGTTTCCCAAGATCTGGGGCAGGATGTATAACAAACGCAGGGCCAACCAGGGCCTGCTGCTGCTCTTTATCGGCTTCAACACCCTGTATTTCCCGCTCTTCATCGTGGGCATGATGGGCATGCCGAGACGCTATTACGACTACCTGCCCGAATTTACCATCCCCAATGTGATTTCTACCATCGGCTCTTTCATCCTGTTTGCCGGTTTGCTCATGATCATTGTGAACCTGATCAGGGGAGGCATGAAAGGTGAAAAGGTTGGCCGGAACCCCTGGGGCGGCAAAACGCTCGAATGGCAGGCGGGATCCCCCCCAAGCCTTTATAATTTCGACGAAACCCCTGAAGTGACCGAAGGTCCGTACGTATATAATAAATAAACATCAGCATATGGGAACCACAGCAACGAATAATGGTATTCAGGGCCATGTCCTGCACAGGGATGACGAGGGCGCCCGCCTGGGGATGTGGCTCTTCCTGTTCACGGAGGTGATCCTTTTTGGCGGGCTTTTTGCCGTTTACGCGGTATACCGTTTCCTTAATCCCGAAGCTTTCCATGCGGGCTCAGGCACACTGAACCTGGCTTTCGGAGCCGTCAATACCGTGGTGCTGCTCACCAGCAGCCTCAGCGTGGCACTGGCCATATCGGCCATACAAATGG
Source organism: uncultured Bacteroidales bacterium (assembly GCA_964404735.1). Taxonomy (GTDB): domain Bacteria; phylum Bacteroidota; class Bacteroidia; order Bacteroidales; family B18-G4; genus B18-G4. The sequence goes on along the minus strand of CAYOLA010000088.1, from coordinate 66,965 downwards.
GGCGGCGCAAGCATGCCCTGCTGTTTTTATACCTTACGCTCATTCTCGCACTGGCGTTTATGGTAAACAAATACTTTGAGTGGGGTGCCAAGATCGAACACGGACTTTTTCCGGGTACGGAGCACTTCTTTGAACTGCCGCAGGGAGAGGCGATGTTCTTCTATCTCTATTATTTTATGACCGGCCTTCACATGTTGCACGTGGTGGTGGGAATGATCCTGCTTTCGGTCATGGCCGTCAAGGTCTTCCGGAAGAAGATCACAGCCGGCAACTATGTTTTCCTCGAAAACAGCGGACTTTACTGGCACCTGGTCGACGTGATCTGGATCTTCCTGTTTCCCTTGTTGTACCTTATTAAATGACCCATACCATGAGTGAACATAGCACACATATTATTCCTTACAGCAGCAATGTGCTGATATGGATCGACCTGCTCATCCTCACCTTTGTCACCATTGAGATCGCACAGTTCGACTTTCACGACCTTACCGTGGTCATCGCCCTGCTGGTGGCCGGCATCAAAACATTCCTGGTTGGATACTTCTTTATGCACCTGAAGTTTGAGAGCCGCCTGTTTGCCCTGTTCGTGGGCATCGCGGCATTTGTCTTTATTGCCTTTATGGCTGTTCTTTTCTTTGATTATTCATTCAGATAGGAGGATATTATATGTTTTCTGGCGCATCGAATTTTGTGGAAGGAGTTGACACCGCGTTCATGGTCATACTGGGGATCTCCATTATCCTGCTGGTAGCGATCACGGTGGTGATGATATATTTTGTGATCCGATTTAATAAAAAGAAGAATCCGGTGCCTGTCGACATTCATGGCGACAACCGGCTTGAGCTGCTCTGGACGGTGATCCCCACCATCCTTGTGTTGCTGATGTTCTGGTACGGCTATATCGGCTATGTGCCCATGAAAAAGATCCCCGACGATGCCATGGAGGTTACGGTAACCGGGCGTATGTGGAGCTGGACGTTTGAATACGACAATGGCAGGAAGAGCGAGGTTTTGTATGTGCCGCACAACAAACCTGTTAAACTTGAACTTATTTCGCAGGATGTATTGCACAACCTCTATATCCCGGCATTCAGGATCAAGGAGGATGTGGTTCCAGGCAGGGAGAATTATATGTGGTTTGTGGCACAAAAGGAGGGTTCGTATGATATCCTTTGCGCCGAATACTGTGGTTTGCGTCATTCATTCATGATCACCAAACTGGAAGTTGTCAGCCCCGAAGAATTTCAGGAGTGGTATGCCCTTCCTCCCGACAGCCTTATTGATCGTGTTGACATGGGCTACCAGGTAACGCGCGCCAACGGATGTATCGGTTGCCACACCACCGATGGCTCACCATTGATCGGAGCCAGTCTGAAGGAGCTGTACGGCCGGCCAAAGGTGATCCTCGTGGATGGGCGCGAGGAGACCATCACCGTTGATGAGGCCTATCTTCGCCGCTCTATTTACGAACCCAATGTGGAGATTGCCAAAGGCTATCCGGCCGGTGTTATGCCCTCATACACGGGGCAGATCAGCGAGGAGGATGTGGAAATGATCATCCTGTACATTAAATCCCTTTCCGATGTCGGGCAGCCGGAATAAGACGATAAACCCTGCCGACCTTATTGCACTGACAAAAGCCGGGATCACCCTGGCTGTTACCCTGAGTACCCTCACCGCCTGGATCATGTTTGCCGGCAAGGTCGATTTTACTGCCTTCCGGGTGGTGCTTGGCGTATTTTTGCTGGCTTCCTCTTCTTCGGCCCTGAACCAGGTGCAGGAGCGGCGTACCGACGCCCTGATGGGCCGCACGCGGGGCAGGCCCCTGCCGGCAGGGCGCATGGATGTAAGAACCGCCATCCTGGTGGTGGTATTGCTTTTTGTCGCCGGGAGCCTGCTGCTGGCTGTTAACACCCTCAGCCTCGGCCTGGGGTTTTTGTCGTATGCCTGGTATAATGCCTTGTATACTCCTTTGAAATACCGCAGTGTTTTTGCCCTTGCCCTGGGCTCCGTGATCGGTGCTTTGCCGCCGCTCATTGGCTGGACGGCTGCCGGTGGGGCCATGGATGCCCGGCCCGTACTGTCGCTTTCACTGTTTATCTACCTCTGGCAGGTGCCGCATTTTGTCCTTCTCCTGCTACGGTATTCCGGTGAATATAAAGCCGCCCGCCTGCCTGTGCTCAGCAGTGTATATTCGTTTTCCTTTGTCAGGCGCATCCTGCTGTTGTGGCTTGCCGGGACCACCGTGGCCGGCATCATGCTGCCACAGATGGCCGGCGTGCAGCACAGTGGCCTGGGGTGGGCACTGGCGGGAGGGGTGGCCGTGCTGAACCTGCTCGTGGTATTCTTGCTTTTCAGGAATCAAAAGCAAGATGTTCGCAATGCATTTATCATCCTGAATGCATGCCTGTTGTGGGTGCTTGCACTGCTTTCGGCCGGCAAACTGCTTTCTGTATGATGAACAGCCTTGATCCGTTAACCGGCTTATATTTTTACATGGACAAACTTGAAAAATGGTTTTACAAATACGAAAACAATGAAAATTATCCGTGATGATGGCATTCCCCCGCCGGGGGGGCACTATTCGCCCTGTGTTGAACACAATGGCTTACTCTATATCTCCGGCCAGTTGCCGCTTGAGCCGCAATCGGGGATGATCCCCGAAGGTGTCGCGGCACAAACCGGACAGGTGCTTGCGAATATTGGCCGCCTGCTCGAAGCGGCAGGCAGTTCCCGGGAGAAGGTTCTTCAGGTCAGGATATATGTTTCGGATATCGGCTTATGGGATCAGGTTAACGAAGTGTATGCCGCCTATTTCGGTGCGCATAAGCCGGCAAGGTGCGTGGTGCCTTCGGGCAGCCTGCACCATGGCTGCCTGATCGAGGCTGAAGCCCTGGCTTTTGTCTGATGGCGAAGGTCTGAGCAGTATTACTTCCTGAGCCATTTGCCGCTGCGGACTTCGCCGCTTTCGAGCAATACCCGGTAGAAATAAAAGCCGGGCGGCAGCGCCCCGGTAAACAGCCGCTTTCCGGGATTTTCCGTTTCCATCACCTTCTTCCCGCTCATGTCATACATGGCAATCATCATTATTTTCCGGTTACTGCTGAGCAGCGCATGATCCTTACCGGGGTTCGGAAGTAATGAAACGGTGGCATCATCGGCTGCAGGCAGGGGATTCAGTGACACAGGTCCGCCAATGATGGTGAACGCATGCTGGGTAATGCTGCTGGCGGTATTGCCTGCACTTGTCACCCTCAGCCTCAGGAAGCAATCTTCCGAGTCGATATTTGTTACCGTCCACTGGTGCCTGCCATTATTCGGAAGGTCTTCGGCTATGCTTGTCCAGGGTCCCGCGGGGCCGGACGCCGAAATGTCGATCCCGACTGCCGAGGGCATATTACCCGGGACTGCCGAGATCCATTCGATGAAACGGACCGATCCGGCATGGAATTTTTCATGTCCCACGGGCTGATGTGCCATGATGCTGAGGCTGTCGGCTTCCGTATCTTCGAAGAAAACGTATAGTTTGTTCTGTTCGAACTGTACCCAGCCTCCGCTCAACTCCTGGCTGAGTATCACCAGGTCGGGGAAGCCGTTGTTGTCGAAATCGCCGCCGGTTCTGATGGTCCTGCCGTTGCCGGGGTCGCCGGCAATGGTAAAGCCGGCGTCGGCGGTCCAGTTGCCGGTCCCGTCGCCCAGCCAGAGCTGAAACTGTTGTTTTCCATAGGCCAGCACGTCTGTATAGCCATCGCTGTTCATGTCGAATAGCTGTGTCACCTGGTAAGGCCCGGTGGCGGGAAGATTGCCGGAGTAATGGTCCCAGTTCATGCTTTCCCTGTTCCAGTCGTAAACCTCAATGCCGCCGCCTGAATTGACATACGACAGGCCTGTGCTGCCGTCCTTGTTCACATCGCCGATGTCGAGGCCGGTCAGCGATGCGTTTGCCGGCAGGCCGGCATCGCGGATGACAAAACCGCCGTTGCCGTCGTCGAAATATGCCGCACCCGACTGGTGGTTGGCGATGAAGTCCATGTTGCCGTCGTTGTCAATGTCGCAGGCCCTGACGATCATCCCCGAATTGCCTCCCAGAAATCCGTACGACTGCACCCAGCTTCCGTCGGTCTGGTTCAGGTAAACATGGATGCCTGCACAGCAGCCGAAGGCGGTGCTCACCAGGTCGAGGTAGCCGTTGTTGTTGAAGTCGGCGAAGGCAGTGCCGAACATTCCCCAGCTTTCGCCGTTGGTGGCCAGTTCTTCATCCCAGGGTGTCCAGTTCATGCCGCTGCCGTCGCCCAGCGCCACCTCAATGAGCTGGTCGCCGAAGCTGCTCCCCGAATAGTTGTGGTGCATGCCGTAACCCACGTCTTTCAGTCCGTCGTTGTTCACATCGCCCACGGCAATCCCGCCGTAACCGAAGTTCCCGTTCATGTGATTGCTGAAATTGCCCTGCCCGTCGCCGAACCATACCATGATGCCATGCTGCTGGGAATTGAAGTTGGGGGAGCCGTGGTCGCCGATCGACAGCAGGTCGGGGTGCCCGTCCATGTTGATGTCGTCAATGGCAAAGTCGGTGCGCCCCTTCTCAAATTCAGGATACCCCAGGCCTGCGGTAACCTGTGTATAGGAACACTGGCTTTTTTTTCCTGCTTGTGGCTGTGCTTTGAGTCCCGTTGAAAGACAAAGGATTGTTATGGTAATAAGTAATCTGCAGCTTTGTTTCATCATTATTTCGTGTTGGCCTTGATCCATTTTCCGCTTGCTTCTTTTCCGTTGTTCAATATCACCCGGTAAATATAAAAACCTTCAGGCAGCATGCCAGTGTTGATTTCCTTGCCGGGATTTTCCGCTTCCAGCACTTTTTGTCCTGCCAGGTCGTAAAATGCTATCCGCCTGGTGTCATGCCTGCTGTTGATCCGGGCATGGTTTCCGCCGGGGTTGGGCAGGAGGCTGAAAAGGGTTTTCGTTCCCGCATCCGGCTTTTTCGCCGAAACGGGTTCGCCAAAGATGGTGAACGGAAGCTGAGTTACATGGCTTGCGGTTGCGCTTCCGTCGCTGACGGTCAGCCGCAGGTAACAGTTGTCGGAATCAATGTCGGGCAGGGTCCACTGGTGCTTTCCGTTGTTGGGCAGGTTGTCGGCCACAGTTTCCCAGGGGCCGGCATTGCCGGCATGGGAGAATTCAATTTTGACTGCCGATTGTGCTGCCCCGGGAACGGCCGATGCCCATTCGATGAATCGTGCTGCCCCGCCATAGAAGTTTTCGTTTCCGCGTGGTGAGAGGATTTTTATCCACAACTCTTCCGGGGCGGATGTTTCCATATAGACATACAGGCGGTTTTGCCAATTCAGGAATCCGATCTTTTCATTGGCAAGGATGACGATGTCGCCGTAACCGTTATGGTTCAGGTCGCCCCCGGCCCTGAATGCCCTGGCGTGACCGGGGTCGGTGTTGGTTTGAAAGGCGGCATCGGCGGTCCAGTTGCCGCTGCCGTCGCCCAGCCAGAGCTGGAAATTTTTCGAACCGAAGGCCATCACATCCATATAGCCGTCGGCATTCATGTCGAAAAGCTGTGTAAGAGAAAATCCGCCGCCAGCCGGGAGGTTGCCCGAATAGTTCTCCCATGTTTCGCTTACCGCATTGAATTCGTATACTTCCACACCGCCATCGGTGTTTGTAAAGGCCACACCGGCGCTGCCGTCGTTGTTGACGTCGCCTGTCGAAATGCCGTAACGGGGTGTGAATTCACCCTGTACCGGCAGCCCGTTGTCGTTATTCACGAAATTGCCCGTTCCGTCGCCGAAGTAAGCCGTTCCCAGTGCATGGCCTGCGATGAAATCGAGGTGCCCGTCGTTGTCAAGGTCGGCAAACTGGATCAGCAAATCCGAGTTGTTGTTGCTTACGATGCCGAAGCCCGGGATCCAGCTGCCGTCGCCCTGGTTGAGGTAAACATGGAAGCCGGCGCCGCTGCCGAATGAAATGCTGGCCAGGTCGAGCAGGCCGTTGTTGTTCACATCGCCGAGGTCGGTGCCGAACATTCCCCAGGTCTCACCGTTGGTGGCAAGCCCTTCATCCCAGGGCATCCAGCTTGTTCCGCTGCCGTCGCCCAGCGCCACCTCGATGAGCTGATCGCCGAAATTGGTCGCCGAGTAGTTGTGGTGCATGCCGTACCCCACATCCTTCAGCCCGTCATTGTTCACATCGCCCACGGCAATACCGCCGTAACCAAAATCACCTTCCATGTGCAGGCTGAAATTGCCCTGTCCGTCGCCAAACCATACCATGATGCCATGCTGGTCGGTGCCAACGTTCGGGCAGCCGTGATCGCCGATGCTGAGCAGGTCCACATGCCCGTCGTCGTTGATGTCGTTCATGGCAAAATCGCTGCGCCCGCCCTCAAATTCGGGGTATAGCAAACCGCTCGTAATCCGTGTATAATTCAGGGTGCTGCCGCTACTCTGCGTAAACTGGCCTTTGATACAGGGGCTGAACAGCAGCATGCCTGCAGCCAGGAGGAAAAGACAGTGCTTTTTCATGTTTTCTGTGGTTTGATTCTCAAAGATAGTTTTTTTGGTTTATTTATCAATGTGGTTCAGGATAAAATGAATTTTTATGTCAGCCTGGCTGTTTCCAATCTGGACATCATTGGTATTTTTGCAAGTTTAGCGGCATTATCGCTTGTTTTTGATATTTTTGCGTTATATGGGGTAAAGCTTATTCATTCAGGCAGTGGGTTGTGATGCTGTAAAAATTAATCAGAATGGATGCAGGGATTATTTTGGTATTGATTATCCTTGTTGTTACGGTGGTGATGCTCGTGGCAGAGGTTGTTCGCGTTGATGTGGTTGCTATTGTGAGCATGCTCTCACTGGGATGGACGGGCATATTGGATCCCTGGGAGATGCTCTCCGGCTTTTCGAGCAATGCCGTGATTGCTTTGATCGCTGTGATGATCATGGGGCGTGGGATAGCCCGCACTGGTATGATGGAACGGTTTTCGCGATACCTTGTACGCAGCATTGGCGACAAACGAAATACGATCATCGCAGTTTTATCGCTGATTGTTGGCATTATATCGGGTTTTATTCAAAATATTGGTGCGGCAGTTCTGTTTTTGCCGGGTACGCTCGATCTTGCGCGCCGGACAAAGATCCCTGCGTCGCAGCTGGTGATGCCAATCGGGTTTTCTGTAATCCTGGGTGGTACACTGACCATGGTAGGGTCGGGGCACCTAATTCTCGTCAATGACCTCCTGTTGACAGCCGGTCTGCAACCCTACGGCTTATTTAGTATCACGCCCGTGGGCTTGCTTCTGCTCTTTTCCGGCATCGCTTTTTTTTATTTTTTTGGCAGTTATGTTTTACCCCGCCAGGTTTCGGCAGGGAGCAAGTCTTCTGTGCAGCAAAAACTTATTGAAGCATTGCAGCTCCCCAGCAATATCAGGTACTATTCTATTTCGGAAGAAAGCCCATTGATCGGGGCTACGACGGAGCGTTCAGGGATTTGGGACAGGTTTAACATCAATGTCATTGGTATCTCGAAAGAGCGGGATGTGATTTATGCGCCCTGGCGTGAAACGGAATTCAGGGCAGGGCAGGAGCTGGCGTTAATGGGCAGTGAGGAAAACATCCGGGATTTTGCCTCAGCGTATAGCCTGGTTGACGAACCTCCTTTGAAACGTTTTGAGCGTCTGCGTGATCCTGAAGATTCTGGCTTTGCTGAAGTGATTGTGCCTCCTCGATCGGAAGCGATCGGACAAACCATAAGGAAGTTTGGCATGCGCCGTCGTTTTGCCGTTGAGCCGCTGAGGCTTTTCAGTAAAGGAAAGGAGATGAGGGGCGACTTTTCAGATCATGAGGTCAGTGCCGGTGATGTCATCATCGTATATGGCTTATGGGACAAGATCCGTGACATGAAAGAAAGCATTGATTTTGTTGTGGCAACACCCTTTAGGGCTGACCGTAAAGATGAGACAAAAACCTGGGCAGCCATAATGTGTCTTGTTTTGGCCATTGGACTTTCGCTTGCCGGTTTTCCAATCTCCATGTCATTTTTGTCAGGTGCTGCAGCCATGGTGATATTGAGGGTAATTAGCATTCAGCAGGCATACCAGGGTGTTGAATTGAAAATCGTGTTTTTGCTTGCAGGGTTGATACCGCTGGGCATCGCTATGCAAAAAACCGGCACTGCCGTGTTCCTCGCCGGCGAAATGATGGAGTTGCTTGCCGGGAAACATCCACTTGTTTTGATCATATTTATTGCTGTGATCTCAACGGTTTTTTCCTTGTTTATGTCTAATGTTGGTGCGATTGTGGTACTGGCCCCTCTGGTTTCCGGGATGGCCGGTCTCAGTGGCCTCGACCCGCGCCCGATGGTGCTGATGGCGGCCTTATGTGTGTCGAATTCCTTTATTCTGCAAACACAACAGGTCAATGTTCTGTTGATGACAGCGGGGAATTACAGGAAGATTGATTTTTTTAAGGCCGGGGGAATCATCACCCTGATCTTTCTCCTCATCACGGTGTCGGTTTTTAGTGTCTTTTATTTGTAGAGTTGCATGTTTTTTTACCGTTTGTAAATGACGGACGGCGATCAAGCCTGGCAGGCAGCTTAAAGAGGCCAAAGCAGCAATATCAGCGGTACGCTGATAATAATGATAATGATCGTCAATGGGATTCCCATTCGAGTGTAATCGGTAAACCTGTATCCCCCGGGCCCCATGACCAGGGTATTTGACTGATGCCCTATGGGTGTAAGGAAGGCGCATGAGCCTCCGATGGCGACAGCCATCAGGAATGGGTCAATGGAAAAATTGAGTCCATGGGCTACTCCCATGGCAATAGGTGCCATCAAAACTACGGTAGCAGCATTATTTATAACACCGGATAGCAGCATGGTAATCAACAGGATGATTGTGACCAGTGCAAAGGCCGGAATTTCCCCGCTCGCCTGCAGGATAGCAGATGCTATGAGGTCGGCACCGCCAGTTGACTCCAATGCCGCCCCGACAGGGATCATGGCTCCCAGGAGCACAATCACAGGCCAGTCGATTCCAGAATAAAATTCTGTGACAGGAAGCACCTTTGTGAACACCATGGTAATGGCAGCCAGGGTAAAAGCTACTTGAACAGGCAGCAGACCGGCTACAACAAGGATGATGGCCGCGGCGAAGATGCCCATTGCCAAAGGAATCTTGGTTTTATATCCCAAACGCAAACCACGCTGTGCAAGCGGTATGCAGCCCATTAAAAGGATGGTGTCGTTCAGAATATGTTTACGACCCTGTAAAAGGATCACATCACCGGTTCGGAAAGAAATGTGGTCGAGACGCTGTCGGATTTGTTTTTCTCGACGAGAAACCGCCAACAGGTTGATTCCATACCTCGTGCGCATTCGCAAAGAAGAGGCTGTCTGACCGATCAGCGCCGAACCGGTCATGACGATGGCTTCGGTAATGGCTATCTTATCAGAACCTACGGCATCTTTTCTGAATTTTTTCCCGCCTGTAAGCTTTACTCCTGTATCGTCGATAAAAGTTTTCAGATTGTCGGCATCGGTTTCAATAATGATAATGTCGCCTGTTGCCAATACCTCTTCCGGTCCGGGCGCATGAATGCGCTTTTCGTTTCGTATGAGGCCCAGAACACTAATGTCGGCTTTTGAAACCTGCACCAGTTCCGGGATACTAATGCCAATAATCCTGGATTTGGCAGGAACTTTCACTTCGGTGATGTAGTCTTCGATATTAAAAAGGTCGGCATCTGACTTTTTGACTGCGCGTTTTGGTATCAGCCGCCAGCCTGCCAGGGTGATGAAGGCGATGCCGGCAAGAGTCAGTGCTGCACCAATAGGTGTATAATCAAACATACCAAAGGCTTCGCCGGTCACTTCGCCTCTGAAGGTTGCAATGATAATATTTGGCGGAGTTCCGATAAGCGTGGTCATGCCACCCAGCAAGGAAGCAAAGGCAATGGGCATAAGAATATAGGAAGGAGGATGGCCGCTTTTGCGGGCCAGGTGAATTGCTACGGGCATCATGATGGCCAGCGCACCAACATTGTTCATAAAAGCCGATGCCACGGCTACCAAAATGGACAGGGAAAATATCTGCAGCAAGAGATTATTGCCCATCTTCATTATATGCTTTCCCAAAAGGTCAATTACGCCTGAAAATTCCAATGCTTTGCCAATTACCAGTACTGCGGCCACTGTAATCACAGCCGGATGTCCAAAACCGTTAAAAGCTTCCCCGGGGCTTACTATGCCGCCAATTACCAGAATACTTAGAATAATTAAAGCAACAAAATCGTGCCGAATACGTCCCCACCCAAATAAAAAAAGCGCCAGCACCAGCGTTCCGAAAACGAGGTAATATCCCATATCAGTTATGTTTTCTGATCATTAATTGGTCAGCAAAGAATTTGATAGTATAAAAATAATAATTGTTTTCTTTGCTGAAAGTTACAGCCGGGGAAAAATACTGCCTTTTTGATAATACACGCAGCTTATTTTTGTATATTAGTTTGGAAAAGCGGGCAGCATTTTTCTGTCCGGAGAATAAACGACTAAAAGACATTGTCATTCAAAAAATCAACAAAACAGCATTATTCCTGTTACTGACTTTTGTGATCTGCTGGTCGATGGCAGGGACTTATTATCTCCTGAGAATAAAGTATTCAGGGACCGGCGGTACCGTCATGGCGCTGATATACATGTTTGTGCCCATGCTTTCGGCTATTTTGGTTGAGAAGGTCATCCACAGGGGAAAAATAAAGGCTACACTGCTGATCTCATTCAGGCTTAACAAGTGGTTTCTTGTTGCGTGGCTGATAACGCCTGTTATTGGCTTTGCTGCCTTTGGCATCAGCCTGTTGTTGCCTGGGATTGATTACGACCGGGAAATGACGGGGATGATCAGTCGCTTCGAGGGTACACTGCCGCCGGAGCAGATCGAGCAGATGAGAAATTCTTCTGAAATGCTTCCTGTACATCCCATCTGGCTGGCGTTATTGTCGGGCCTAGTGGCAGGCCTTACCATAAATGCCGTAGCCGGTTTCGGCGAGGAACTGGGTTGGCGCGGTTTCCTTTTGAGGCGGTTCAGGGAGATGCATTTCATGCAGGCAGCGCTTATCACCGGCTTTATCTGGGGTATCTGGCATGCCCCGCTGATCCTGATGGGGCATAATTATCCGCAGCATCCCGAATGGGGTTTGCTGATGATGACTGCCTGGTGCATACTGTTAAGCCCTTTGTTCCTGTATATTACCCTAAAGGCCCGGTCGGTGATCGCGGCCGCTGTCATGCATGGTACCCTGAACGGGACGGCAGGGGTCGCCATCATGATGATCGACGGGGGCACTGATCTGACGACGGGCATCACGGGTTTCCCCGGATTTATCGCATTGTTTATTGTGCTGGCCGGCTTTTTCCTGTACGACCGTTTCGTGAGCCGGGAAAAGCTGATGTGCGGCCCCACCGGGGCATCCCTGAACTGGCTTTAGCAGGTTCCCACATCTGAAGGGAACAAGCAGATCGCAGTTTCTTACTCCTTATACCATCCGGCGTATTTGTGATAGCTGTTCGCAATGCGTTCGATCTCCCCCTCGAGCAGGTCTTTGCTGACATCCCTGATCTTCCTGGCGGGAACACCGGCATAAACGCTGCCTTCCTCCACAATGGTATTTTTGGCAAGCAGGGCCCCGGCAGCAATGATACTGTGGCTTCCGATCACGGCATGATCCATGATGATGGCCCCCATGCCAATTAAAACATTATCGTGTATGGTACAGCCATGGACAATGGCATTGTGTGCAATGGAAACATTATTGCCGATCTCCACGGCAGCCTTCCGGTAAGTGCCGTGAATAACAACACCGTCCTGTATGTTTACCTTATCACCGATACGGATATACATCACGTCCCCGCGAACAACGGCATTGAACCAGATGCTGCAGTAATCGCCTGTAACAACATCACCAATAATGGTGGCATTGTCGGCCAGAAAACAATCCTTGCCGAAGCGGGGGCTGATGCCATTGATGCTTTTGATCAGTGCCATGCTGATTATTCTGTTTTGTTTTTCTTTGCATTTTTCTCTGCCGGATAGTCGATCGAATAGTGCAGGCCCCTGCTTTCCTTACGTTGCCTGGCCATCTTGGCTATCAGGTAAGCAATGTTGATCATGTTCCTGAGTTCACAGATGTTGCGGGTGATGACGGATCTTTTGTACAATTCTTCCGTTTCCCGGTAAAGGATCTCCAGCCGGGTAAGGGCCCGCTCCAGGCGCAGGTTTGATCTAACAATGCCAACATAGCTGCTCATGATCGATTGCAGTTCCTTCAGGGATTGTGTGATGAGGATCAGTTCCTCATTGAGTACCACACCTTCGATGTTCCAGTCGGGGATGTCCTCACAATAATTTGTTTCGGCGGCGGTTTGGATGGCATCGATGCTGGCACGGTGCGAGAATACGGCCGATTCGAGGAGTGAATTAGATGCCAGCCTGTTGGCGCCGTGCAGCCCGGTGGAAGCACATTCGCCGGATGCATAAAGATTTTTGATGCTGCTTTTCCCGTTTTCATCTACTTTGATGCCGCCGCAAATGTAATGGGCCGATGGTACCACGGGGATCATGTCGCGCGTGATGTCGATGCCCAGGCTGAGACACTTTGCATAAATGGAAGGAAAGCGTTCGATCAGTTCATGCTTATCAAGATGCGTGGCATCCAGGTACACATGCTCCTCGCCCGAAAGTTTCATTTCTTTGTCGATGGCCCTGGCAACAATATCCCTGGGGGCCAGCGAGCCACGCTCATCGTATTTTTCCATGAATTCACCGCCTTCCATGGTTTTCAATACCGCACCGAAACCGCGTAATGCCTCGGTGATCAGATAGGAAGGCTTTTCTTCGGGATTATAGAGTGCTGTTGGGTGAAACTGTATGAACTCCATATTGCTGACCTGCGCCTTGGCCCGGTAAGCCATGGCAATGCCGTCGCCGGTGGCGATGGGGGGATTGGTCGTGGAGGAATATACGGATCCGGCGCCGCCCGTGGCGATCATGGTTGTTTTTGCCAGTACAGTATGCACTTTGCCGGTTTTCTGGTTAAGCACATAGGCTCCGAAGCATTGTATGTCGTCGTGGCTGCGTTTGACCAGGCGGCCCAGGTGGTGCTGTGTGATCAGGTCAACGGCGAAATGCTTTTCCAGCATCGTAATGTTGGGATGTTCACCGATCCTGTGCAGCAGGGCGTTCTCAATTTCCAGCCCGGTGCTGTCCTTAAAGTGGAACACCCTGTGTTCACTATGGCCGCCTTCCATGGCCAGGTCGTATTCACCGTTGCTTTTCCTGTCGAAGCGCGTGCCCCATTCGATCAACTCACGCACCCGGCTTGTGGATTCCCGTATGGTCATTTCCACGATCTTTCTGTCGTTCAGCCCGTCGCCGGCCTCCATGGTGTCGATGATATGCTTTTCGTAGGTGTCGGGGGTATACATCACCGCAGCAATGCCCCCCTGGGCATATTTGGTGGCCGTATCCGTAGCCGCAGCCTTGGTCACGATGATAACCTTCCCGTGTGCGGCTACCTTAAGGGCGAAAACAAGTCCGGCAATGCCGGAGCCCAGAACAAGGAAGTCAGTTTTTTTTCTCATGCGCCAGCGTATTTAGAGTTCAAGCAGCCCCGGCACCGGGTCCTGGCCGTCGAGCAGCATGCGTGCGGGGTCTTCAAGCATTTCTTTAACCCTGACCAGGAAGCCGACCGATTCGCTGCCGTCGATGATGCGGTGGTCGTACGAAAGGGCCACGTACATCACAGGGTGTATCTCCACTTTCCCGCCGATGGCGATGGGGCGTTCCACAATGTTGTGCATGCCCAGGATGGCGCTCTGCGGAGGATTGATGATAGGTGTTGAAAGCATCGACCCGAATACCCCGCCGTTGGTGATGGTGAAGGTGCCGCCTTTCATCTCCTCCAGGCTGAGCTTGCCGTCTCTGGCCCTGGTGGCGAGTTCCTTTATCCTGGCTTCGATGGCGGCCAGACCCAGTTGTTCGGCATTGCGTATAACAGGCACCATCAACCCTTTGGGCGTGCTTACGGCAATGCCGATGTCGGCATAGTCGAACAGTATCATTTCGCTGCCCTCGATCTGTGCATTCAACTTCGGGAAATGCTTTAAGGCGATGGTGACCGCTTTGGTAAAGAACGACATGAAACCCAGGGAGAGGCCGTGCCTGGCCTTGAAAGCTTCCTTGTATTTATTCCGGATGGCGATAACTGGTGTCATGTTCACCTCGTTAAAGGTGGTGAGCATGGCTGTTTCATTCTTCACCGCTACCAGCCGTTCTGCCAGTTTAACCCGTAGAGTGCTCAGCTTCTGCCTTTCTGCCCCGCGGCTGCCATCAGCAGTTTTTGGGCTTACCGGTTTCGTGCCGGATGGCCCTGCCTGTTGCGAAAGAAAAAATTCAATATCTTTTTTTCCTGCCCGGTACTGGCGAAGAAAGCCGATGAATTCTTCCTCCGAACTGCCGCTTTCCTTCAGCAGCTTGCGTGCCAGCGGCGACATGCTGAGCTTTTCGCTGCCGGTTCCGGCAGCAGGCTCTTCTGCTCCTTTTTCTTTCTCCTTCCCAGACTGTTTTTCTTCCGCAGCCTTTTCATTTTCTTTGGCGGTTTCTGCAACTGCACCGGCAACTTCATCTTTTTCCGGTTTTTTGCCTTTTGCCCCCGTGTCGATGGTCGCAATTACGGCACCGATCTGCAGGGTGTCGCCTTCGGCGGCTTTTAACACGATTTTTCCGGCAGCTTCGGCACTGATGGTGAGCGTGGCCTTGTCGGAATCAACCTCCGCAATTTCATCGTCCTTTTCTACCTGCTGCCCGTCGGCAACGAGCCAGGAGGCCAGTTGTACCTCTGAGATGGATTCACCGGGGCTGGGAACTTTAACTTCTATGATCATGGAATTATTATTAGTTTTTATCTGGCGCTTTTTCTTTCAGCCTGTGTAAAGCCGAGAAGTCGGATGCAGACAGTGACTTACCGGCCATTTTTTTGATCTCTGCATCGAAGGTTTTCCATCTGTTGCCAATACATATCATGCGGCATTCTTCTTCCACCAGCGGACATTGGCACTCGCCGAAAGCCTTTTCGATGATCTTGCGCTGCCTGATATGGTGAAACTTGCTGGAACCCGTGGCCGGACTGCCGCTGGCTGGCCTGGCAACCAGCCTGAAGGCGGGTTCGTCAAAATGAAGCTTCAGGAATGGCCATGCACCCATGTTCACGGGCTCTTCCTGTACCCAGGCCAGGTCCGTGGCCCGCTTGTACTTTTTTATGATCTCCCTGATCTGTTTTGCCGGGAGGGGGAACAATTGCTCCAGCCGGATCAGGACGGTGTCATGGAGTTTATTCTGCTCTTTCTCTTCGAGCAATTCATAATAGATCTTGCCCGTACAGAATATCACCCGTTTTATCTTATCAGGGTCGGCATTTTCATCGTCGATCACTTCCCTGAATCCGCCCTTCGTGAAGTCGTCAAGAGATGAAACGCAGCGTGGATGCCGCAACAGACTTTTGGGTGTGAATACCACCAGGGGCTTCCTGAAGTCTCTTTTCAGTTGCCGCCGCAGCAGGTGGAAGAGGTTGGCCGGCGTGGTGGGGTTCGCTATCTGCATGTTGTCGCCGGCGCAAAGCATCAGAAAGCGTTCGAGGCGGGCACTGGAATGCTCGGGGCCCTGGCCTTCGTAACCATGCGGAAGCAATACCACCAGGTCGTTCATCACATTCCATTTGTCTTCGGCGCTGCTCATGAACTGGTCAAAGATGATCTGCCCGCCGTTGGCAAAATCGCCAAATTGTGCTTCCCAGATCGTTAAGGCGTGGGGTGAGGCAAGAGAGTACCCATATTCGAAGCCCAGCACTCCATACTCCGAGAGGGGAGAGTTGAAGATCTCTATCATGGCCTGTTTCCCGCCCAGGTGGTTCAGGGGGAGATATTCCTTTTCCGAGTCTTCGATCTTCAATACGGCATGCCGGTGGGAGAATGTGCCGCGGGCAACGTCCTGCCCGCTGAGCCTTACGGGTATGCCCTCGTCGAGCAGGCTGCCATAGGCCAGCAACTCCCCCAGGGCCCAGTCGAGTTTGCTGCCCTGTTTCAGCATTTCCAGCCTTGATTCCTGCAGGCGTGAGAGCTTCCTGAAGAGCTTGCCTTCAGGAGGCAGTGAGCAGATGCCTTTGCCAATCCGAAGCAGATCTTTGCGGGCTATCCCCGTTTCAGGGTTGGGTGGGCTTTGCCCGGGGACTGCCTTCCTGATATCTTGCCAGGTATCTTCCAGAAAAGAGTGGATGCTGCTTTTGCCGATATTTTTTGATGCTTCCAGTTCGGATTCAAGGAACTGGTTGAAGGCATGTTCGGCTTTTTGGCTTTCTTCCTGGCTGATCGTGCCTTCCGAGATCAGTCTTTCGCGGTAGATCTCGAGAGGGTTGGGATGCTTTTCAATGATCTTATAAAGAACCGGCTGGGTAAAGCGGGGTTCGTCTCCTTCGTTATGGCCGTATTTCCGGTAGCACAGCAGGTCAATGAACACATCCTTATGAAATTTTTGCCTGTATTCGAGGGCAAGCTGCACGGTATATACCAGGGCTTCCACATCATCTCCGTTCACATGAAAGACCGGGCTGAGGGTCGTTTTGGCTACATCGGTGCAATAAGTGCTGGAACGGGCATCGAGGTAGTCGGTGGTAAAACCGATCTGGTTGTTGATAACCAGGTGGATGGTTCCGCCGGTACGGTAGCCGGGCAGTTCCGACATTTGCAATACTTCATAGACCACCCCCTGCCCGGCAATGGAAGCATCGCCGTGGATGAGTACAGGAGCCAGGCGTTTGTAGTCGCCTTTGTAATCCTGGTCGATCCTGGCCCGTGAAATGCCTTCCACCACAGGGTCGACGGCTTCGAGGTGCGAAGGATTGGGTGCCAGTGTCAGCTTCACCTCCCTGCCATCTGCATCCCTGGAAGTGCTGTAGCCAAGGTGGTATTTCACATCTCCCAGCAAATATTCTTCGCTGTATTCTTCACCCTGGAATTCATGGAAAAGCTTTTTATATGGTTTACCCATGAAGTTGGCCAGTACATTGAGCCGTCCGCGGTGTGCCATGCCGATCACAAATTCGCTGATGCCAAGGCCGGCACCGCTCTGTGTGATGGCTTCGAGGGCGGGGATCAGGGCTTCGGCGCCTTCCAGTGAAAAGCGCTTCTGGCCGGGGAACTTCCTGTGGATGAACTTTTCGAACAAAACCGCCCGCCCGATCATGTCAAAGATCCTGCGTTGGGTGTCGGCGCCGAAGGCAGGTGTGTTCTGCCGCCGTTCCATTCGCTCCCGCAGCCATTCAGTCACTTCCGGGTGCCTGATATAGACAAATTCGGCGCCTATTGAACCGCAATAGGTCTTCTCAAGCCTGGAAATAATATCGCGCAGGCTGGCCGGGCCCATGCCAATCTCTTTGCCTGCCTGGAAGACCGTGTCGAGGTCGGCTTCCGAAAAACCGAAATTCGCATAGTCGAGCGTGGGGCTGTAACGGCGGCGTTTCCGCACCGGGTTGGTCCTGGTAAAAAGATGGCCCCGCTGCCGGTATGCATTGATGAGGTTGATCACCCTGAACTCCGAGGGATATCCGGCTTCGGCCCCGCTGCGGTAATCGGTGCGGGCAAACTCGAAACCTTCAAAGAAAATACGCCAGTCGTCCGGCACAGATGCCGGGTCATTCAGGTAATCACGGTAGATGCGGTCAATGCTGCCGGGATCCGAACTGTTCATGAAGGATTTTTTATCCATAAAAAAGCGTAAGGGCTCACAAAGTTACGAATAATCAAGAATGGGTCAAAATAATAGGATAACAAGTATGTAGCCGATCTGTTCACAAAAAAAAGCC
Source organism: uncultured Bacteroidales bacterium (assembly GCA_964404735.1). Classification (GTDB taxonomy): domain Bacteria; phylum Bacteroidota; class Bacteroidia; order Bacteroidales; family B18-G4; genus B18-G4. The sequence continues at coordinate 49,041 of CAYOLA010000088.1, read as the reverse complement.
TGCCGCAGGGGGCGACAGGCTTTTTGATGGGTGTAAACTTGTTTATAAACCGCTTCTATTCGGGCTCGATTGCCTCAACAGGGCAAACATCTGCGCAGGAGCCGCAGTCGGTGCAAATGTCAGGATCAATAACGTAGATATCACCTTCCGAAATTGCTTCAACGGGACATTCGTCGATACAGGTGCCACATGCAGTGCAGTCGTCTGTGATTTTGTAAGCCATAACTGAATGTTTTAAATGATAACAATGATTTGCTGCAAATATATGGCACATATTTTTTATGGACAGAATCTTTACCCCTCCTGACATTAATTTATTTCTGTTCTAAATAGGATGTGTTTTTATTAACAACTTCATTGCCAATCAATCATATCTCTGATCGTCTATATTAAATATTTGTTAAAAATGCTGATCCATGACTTATAAAACTTATAACTTTGCCTCGATTTATCAATGTTCATACCCATGACAAAAAAACCGAACAGAGTCATTGAAGTTGATGCGGTGGTTGTGAAGTTTGCCGGAGATTCGGGCGACGGAATGCAGCTCAGCGGCAGCCAGTTTTCGGATACCTCGGCTTTTGCCGGTAACGACCTGGCCACCTTTCCCGATTATCCATCGGAGATCCGTGCCCCGCAGGGTACCATTGCCGGCGTGTCGGGATTCCAGTTGCATATCGGCCACAAGGAGATCGACACGCCCGGCGACCTTGCCGATGTGCTTGTTGCGCTTAACCCGGCAGCCCTCAAGACCAACATGAAGTGGGTGAAGCCCGGCGCCACCATTATCATCGATATTGACAATTTCGACAACAAGAGTTACAAAAAGGCGGGATTTATTGAAGACCCCATCGGCGACGGCACCCTCGACGGCTACAATGTGGTAAAGGCGCCGATCACGCAGTTGAGCAAGACCACGGTGAAAGACCTTGGCATCGACCCCAAGTCGGCCGAACGTACCAAAAACCAGTTTGCCCTGGGGATCCTCTACTGGCTTTTCAATAAAGACCTGAAATACGGCAATGAGTTTATCGATAAGAAATTCGGTGGCAAGAAACCATTGCTGGCCGAAGCCAATAAACGGGTATTGCTTGCCGGCTATAATTATGCCGAAACCGTCGAAGCCCTTCGTACCACCTATCAGATCAACCCCATCAAGAACCGTTCGGGTAAGTTCAGGAACATTACCGGGAACACAGCGACCGCCTGGGGCCTGGTGGCTGCCGCAGAGCGCGCCGGCCTCGACCTCTTCCTGGGTTCGTATCCCATCACCCCTGCCTCGGAAATATTACAGGAACTGTCGGGCATGAAACAGTTTGGCGTAAAAACCTTCCAGGCCGAGGATGAGATTGCCGGTATCAACTCGGCCATCGGAGCGAGCTTTGCCGGCGATTTTGCCGTCACTTCCACCTCGGGTCCCGGACTGGCCCTGAAGGGAGAGGCCATCGGCCTCGCCGTGATCACGGAACTGCCCCTGGTCATCGTGGATGTTCAGCGCGGAGGGCCCGCCACCGGGCTGCCCACCAAACCCGAGCAGGCCGACCTGATGCAGGCCCTGTACGGGCGTAACGGCGAAAGCCCCTGCGTGGTCATCGCAGCCTCGACGCCGGCCAACTGCTTTCGCTATGCATATATGGCCGGCAAGATCGCCCTGGAACATATGACACCCGTTATCCTCCTCACCGATGGATACCTTGCCAACGGTTCCGAGCTCTGGAATATACCCGACATCAGCAAGATGCCTTCCATCGAGCCGCCGCTGGTTAAGGATAATAGCGATTATGAGCCTTACAGGAGAAACACGGAAACCCTCGCCAGGTATTGGGCCCTGCCCGGTCAGGCAGGACTCCGTCATCGCGTGGGCGGGCTCGAAAAAGAAGATATAACAGGCGTGGTATCGCATAACCCGGCCAACCATGAAAAAATGGTCTACCTCAGGGAAGAAAAAGTTCAAAGGGTGGCCAATGTCATCCCCCACCTGAAAGTGTCGGGCCAAGACCATGGCGACCTGCTCGTGGTGGGATGGGGAGGAACCTACGGGGCACTCATCTCGGCCGTTAAAGACCTGCAGGAAAAGGGAAAAAATATCAGCCTGGCGCAGTTCAATTACATCAAGCCCCTGCCGAAAAATACCGCCGAAGTGTTCAGCCGGTTCAAAAAGATCATTGTTTGTGAACTCAATATGGGTCAGTTTGCAAATTACCTGCGCATGTGCCATCCCGAATTCCGTTATGAACAGTATAATAAGATACAGGGATTGCCCTTCATGATCGCCGAGCTCAAGGATAAGTTCAACCAAATGCTGGAGGAAAATTAAAATGGCCGTGAACGTAAAAAATAAGGTACCGACCACAAAAGATGACTTTAAAAGCGACCAGGTAGTGAAATGGTGCGCCGGCTGCGGCGATTTTGCCATCCTCTCTGCCATCCAGAGCGCCCTGGTCGAAAGCGGGGTGCGCAAGGAAGATGCTGTTTTTGTATCCGGCATCGGCTGCTCATCCAGGTTCCCCTATTATATGAACACTTACGGCTTTCACGGACTGCATGGTCGCGGAGCCGCCATCGCCTCCGGCATAAAAGTGGCAAACCCAAAGCTTGATGTTTGGCATATCACCGGCGACGGCGACAGCATGGCAATCGGCGGGAACCACTTCATCCACCTGGTGAGAAGGAATATCGACATGAACGTGATCATCTTCAACAACAAGATATACGGCCTCACCAAAGGACAGTATTCGCCTACAACGCCAAGGGGAAGTATTACCAAGACCTCGCCCGACGGAACCATCGAAAATGCCTTCAAGCCCGGTGAACTGACCATGGGGGCGCAGGGCACGTTCTTTGCCAGGGTGGTCGACACCGAACCCAAACGCATGAAGGAGGTGTTTCTCGAAGCCAGTAAACACCGGGGAACCTCTGTGGTGGAGGTGTTGCAGAACTGCGTGATCTTTAACAACCGCATTCATTCCGCCATCACGGGGAAAGATGTGCGCGACGACCACCAGATCCACCTCGTGCACGGAAAACCCATGATCTTCGGCAAGCAAAGAAACAAAGGACTTATACTGCGTAATTCCAGACTCGAAGTCGTCACCATCGGGGAGAACGGAGTTACCGAAAAGGATCTGCTGGTGCACGACGTCCACAATCCCGACGACACCACCCACTATATGCTGGTACGGATGACCCTGCCGGAATATCCCGTGGCTACCGGCGTGATCCGCTCCTGTGAGCAATTTGCCACCTACGAAGCCGAACTGGAAGCCCAGATAGCAAATGCCAGACAGAAAAGCAGCATGAAGTCGCTGCAGGACCTCATCGAAAAAAATGCCTTCACAGTAGGTGAATAAACTGTTTGTCCATTGCCACCGTTTGGTGCTTCCTTCGGTCATCTTTATCTTTGTTGCATGATCGGCAGATTTATATCCTTTATTGACGAAAACCGGCTGTTCGGCAAGGGCGGCAGGCTGCTGCTTGCTGTGAGCGGAGGCATCGACAGTGTGGCCATGGCTGCCCTGTTCAGGGAGGCAGGCTACACCTTTGCCATTGCCCACTGCAATTTTATGCTGCGGGGAGCCGAATCCGACGGCGACGAGGCTTTTGTAAAAGGACTGGCTGCAGGATACAAGGTTCCGTTTTATTCCAAATCATTTGACACAAAATCCCTGGCCGCTGCTTCGGGTAAATCCATACAGATGATGGCCAGGGAACTGCGCTACGGATTTTTTGAAGAAATAGCCGTGAAACACAGGTTTGACCACATCGCCACGGCGCACAACCTCGACGATCAGGTCGAGACATTCTTCATTAACCTTTTGCGCGGCTGCGGCATTGCCGGCCTGCACGGCATCAGCCTGAAGCAGGGCCGCGTGGTAAGACCCATGATGTTTGCCACGCGAAGCGATATAGAAACTTATGTGAGCAATAATGATCTGGCATTTCGCGAAGACAGCTCCAACCAAAAAACCGATTATGTGCGCAACAGGATCAGGCACCGGATCATCCCGCTGTTTACGGAAATCAACCCGGGCTTTGGCAGGGAGATGGAGCAGAACATCAAACGGCTGAAGGATACGGAAGATATCTACCGGCAATATCTCGATATTGTCCGGTACCAAATTATGCGCGAAGAAGACGGCTTGCTGATCTTCGACAAGGCCGGGCTGAAAAAGCTTTCGCCCCTGCCGGCATTTCTTTTCGGGTTTCTCTCGCCCTATGGCTTCAATGCCGCAGATGCAGCACAGGTCGCCGCCGCCCTGGACGGCAGTCCGGGAAAACGTTTTTTCTCATCCGGGCATGAATTGCTCATCGACCGCCAAAGCATCATGGTCGCACCCCTGAGAGAACCCGGCCCGGAAGAAGTCATGATCGGAAAGGATGACCGGAAGACCGAAGAAGGACCGGAAATCACGGTCAGTATCCATCCTGCAAACGGATATGTTATCCCGGATGATATGAACATCGCCTCACTCGACTTCCACAAACTCAGTTTCCCCCTCAGGCTGCGCAGGTGGAAAAGGGGGGATGCCTTTTGTCCGCTCGGAATGGAGAAGCACAAAAAACTCAGCGATTTTTTCATCGATCAAAAGATCCCCCGTATCCTCAAGGAAAGGGCATGGGTGCTATGCTCAGGTGATGACATCGTGTGGGTGGTCGGAATGCGTATCGATCAAAGATATAAGGTGGGCCGGGGCACCAGCAAGGTATATTGCCTGAAACACGACTGATGATTTGCCGGGTGGCGAAAACAGGCACAAGGCTTTAATTTCAGATTGCGATTAACATTTTTTAAGACGAACAAAGGCCATTTGCTCGTTGCCTTCTATCGACCTATTTATATTTATTTTATTTTTGCACCCTTAAAACCGACGGACTTATGAAAGATGCCAGACCTTTTTCATTCATGAAAATCCTATTTCCTTTTATAATTCTGCTTTTGGCAGCCACTGTGGCCCGCGGCCAGGTGCTTGACCCCGTTAAGTGGAGTTACACCCATGAGATGACCGGCGAAAAAGAAGCCGTTCTCATATTCCGTGCCGATATTGATACCCACTGGCACCTGTATTCACAGGATATACCCATGGCACCCCCGGCCACCACATTCCATTTTGAAGGCGACACGGCACTGTATGAACTGCTGGGTGCGGTAAGTGAAACGGAGACCATCGAAGAGTTCGACCCGAACTTCGATATGGTGATGAAATTCTTTGCCGAAGAAGCCGAGTTCAGGCAGGTGGTGCGCCTACTCACCGATGAGCCGGTCGTCATCAGCGGATACCTGAACTATATGTGTTGCGACGATACCCGCTGCCTGCCGCCGACGGATGTGGAATTTGCCTTTGCCTTTAACGGCGCCGGCCTGCAGGCCGCCGAACAGCCAGTTTCAAAAGAGGGGGAGTACAGGGCAACCACCGAGGTGATCAGGGATAAGTCGGTGCTCGAAGAAATGAAGATAAAGGAGCTGGAATATTCCGGCATACTGGAGCTATTCATCTTTGCCTTTCTGGCCGGGCTTGCCGCAATCCTTACGCCTTGCGTGTTCCCGATGATCCCGATGACCGTGAGCTTTTTCATGCACGATGGCGACAAAAAGTCGAAGGGAAAGTTCCAGGCCGTCGTGTTCGGGATTTCCATCATCCTTATTTATTCGGTTATCGGTACCCTCATCGCCCTCACCCTGGGTGTGAACTTTGCCAACTGGCTGTCGACACACTGGCTGCCCAATGTGCTGTTCTTCCTCATATTTGTGGTCTTTGCCGCTTCATTTTTTGGCATGTTCGAGATCACCCTCCCAAGCTGGATGATCAACAAGTCGGATAAAAGAGCGGAAAAAGGAGGTATTACGGGGCCCTTTTTCATGGCCTTTACGCTGGTGCTGGTATCGTTCTCATGTACCGGCCCGCTGGTGGGCACGGTACTGGTAAAATCGGCTACCGGTGCCTGGCTCGAACCCATTATCGGCATGCTGGGCTTTTCGCTCGCCTTTGCCCTGCCATTTGCGTTTTTCGCTTTTTTCCCCTCCCTGCTCAACAAAATGCCGCGCTCGGGCGGCTGGCTCAACTCGGTCAAGGTCGTACTTGGATTCCTTGAGCTGGCGCTGGGATTGAAATTCCTGAGCATCGCCGATCAGACCTACCACTGGGGGCTGCTCGACCGCGAAGTTTACCTTGCCATCTGGATCGTGATCTTTACCCTCATGGGACTGTACCTTTTGGGCAAGATCAAGTTTGCGCACGACAGCGATGTGAAGTTCATCAGCGTGCCACGCCTTACCTTTGTCATTATTACTTTCTCTTTTGTTATGTATCTTATCCCCGGCATGTTCGGAGCACCATTGAAATTTCTCTCGGGCTATCTTCCGCCGGCTCAGACGCACGACTTCGATATCAATGCCATTGTGCGGGATAATGTTCGCCTGGTGACAGGCGATGATAAGTCGGGAATTTGTGAAACCTCACTTTACCACGAATTCCTGCATCTTCCGCATGGGCTCGAAGGATATTTCGATTATGATCAGGGGTTGCGCTGTGCCAAAAAGCTCAATAAACCCATCTTTATAGATTTTACCGGCCATGGTTGTGTGAATTGCCGCGAAATGGAAGCCAATGTATGGTCCGATCCAAAGGTGTTGAAACGCCTGCAGGACGATTACCTGATCATTGCCCTGTACGTGGATGACAAATCCGTGCTGCCCGAAACCGACTGGGTGCTTTCCAGTGTCGACGGAAAGCTGAAGAAGACCATCGGAAGCATCTATGCCGACCTGCAGATCCATAATTTCAACATCAACGCCCAACCCTACTATGTGCTGATGGGCCATGAAGGCGATATACTTGTCAAGCCCAGGGCCTATAACCTGAATGTTGATGCTTTTGTGCAGTTCCTGGATGAAGGCGTGGAAGCCTTCCGGGAAAAGTATGGCGAATAAGCCGCCAGTAAACCCGCCGTTGGCGGGCAAACAGGAATGCCGGTTCTTCGGGATTGTGGAATTGTTGAACGGGAGTTAGGTTAATCAAGGGATCATGATTAATAATATTCAGGCTGCAGTGACTTTCATACTTTAAACCTCAGATTTCAGTTTCGTGGTTTACCTGTGTGTCAACCTCCTTTTCGATCTTCACGCTGGTCTCCTTTATTACACAAACCCCGGAAGCTCCTTTATAATAACGCAACAAATACTTTAAACACATCACCGGAAAATCAACACCTTTTAGTCTGTTATTGTAACGTGCAATTTGTGGTGTAAGGTGATTGTGCCACGATTCCAGGCACCGATGGGATTTGTGAAGGTTTATGTGGAAGTCTAAAACGAACAGGCAACCCCCCGCCATAAATATTTCCGACAGATCCACGGGGGCTACAAGGAAGCGCTTTAAATCCGAACATATCGTTGCCGGGAAAGCTTGGCCAGGCGGAACTGTCTTTCAGATGTTTTCCTGCCCTTACGCCCCTCCATTCCCAGAAATCATCCCATTCAGCATCGCCTATATCATAGTAACCATCCACCGATCCTTCCAGCACTGATTGAAGATTTGTATGGCGTTGGAAAACGGACCTTCATAAAGCAACGAAGGGGTGCCCGGACAAGGGATATTGGTGGCAAAAATGAAAGTTTGTGTATTATTTGAAAAAGGCGAAAGCCATCTTGTTGCTGAATACCATCCGCGATCCCGACCGGATAATCAAGGATCAGCACCGTATCGGGCCAGTGCAGCAGTGTATCCCCTCCCTGGTTGCGGTTCATGACCCTGATACTGTCAAGTTGCACCCATGAAGTGCTGTCAATGGCTGTAAACGTAATTTCCAGGCTATTGTTCTGTGCAATGATGGAAGAGGCCGACAATAAAAAAACATTAAAACAAATAAAGAAACTTTGAAAAACTTTCTTGAAAATGCCAAATGTATTTGCAGAGTTGAAAAGCAAGTAATTCAAGGAAATAAACTGTTGTGAGCAGTAAAATAATTTAAATGGTTTTTCCTTTATTGGGTTTTTATACACCTCACTGAAAGACCAAAGCTTTTTGAGACATTATAATTACGTGTGATTTTTGGTGTTAAATAAGAAATACTGCGAATCCAGGCGCCCCAATTATTATCTGGTTTTACTGATGATGTCCAATATGCACAGTTAGATCCTCCAACATTAAACGCACCATCCCCCCCCCGATTTCCTCCTGGAAGAGCTTTAAATCCAAACAAATCAAGGCTGTTTGAGTTGGGCCAGCCTTCAATAGATTTTAAGTTCTTTCCGGCATCTGCCCCTCTGCCACTCCAATATTCATCCCATTCAGCATCGCCTATACCGTAGTAGCTGTCGACTGATCCTTCCAGCACTTTCCATTCCTCATCGGTCGGAATATGCCATCCCTCGGGACAAATGCCCTGGCTTCCCTGGGCCAGGCGGTAATCCATCATTTCATCCCATTGGTATAGCCCCCCATATACCTGGCATTTCATGGTATCGTTATCATAACAGTACTTTTCAATAATGCCATTATCTGACATTTCCTGTGAACCGGGGATCACACTGCCAACATTCAGGTTTTCTTTGAGCCAACACTGGCTGAAGATCTGTATGGTGTTGTATAGCTGACCTTCATACAGCACTGTTGGGATGCCGGGGCAAGGAATATTGGTGGTAAAAATGAAAGTTTGTGTATTATTTATAACAGGCGCATCCAATATGCCCGATTCAAGGCTGTCGGCATAGCCGACATACAGAAGGGTATCGTAGAGGCTGAATGAAAACCCGTTTGTTAAATTCGATGTTTTCAGTTGAGCAGTAATAGCTTCCAGTCCTGAATACTCAAAAGCAAAATCTGTTTCGGAGCGATCCGCATGGCTGATCAATTTAATGCTTTTTTGCCGGTTTTCAAATTCAACGGAGCAAATGTATATTTTGCCCCCGGGGGGCGAAAAACGAAATGAATGTAGTCCTTCCGGCATGAAATCTTTACTGTCTACTAATCTTTTTCCTTTAATATCAGCAATAATGACATGTACCTCCCCGCTATTGGGGAGGTACATGCTAATGATTGTTTGATCAACTACCGGATTCGGATAATTTTGAAACAGGCGAAATCTATCTTTTTGCTGAATATCATCTGCGATACCGACCGAATAATCAAGGATCAGCACCGTATCGGGCCAGTGCAGCAGTGTATCCCCTCCCTGGTTGCGGTTCATGACCCTGATACTGTCAAGTTGCTTCCATGAAGTGCTGTCAATGGCTGTAAATGTGATTTCCAGGCTATTGTTCTGTGCAATGATAGCAGAGGCCGACAGTAAGAATACAGTGACATAAGTAATACTAATGCGAAATACTTCCCTGAATATATATTTACTAAGTATTGTGATATTATTTAACATAGAACCTTCTGCTGTTTACTTTTTGTCCATTTACAATTAACACAGCAATGTATATGCCGGGCGTCCAATCTGAGGCACTAAAGTGATAATCTTCATTCGGATTCTTCTTTTCAAGCATTAAACTCCCGTACGAATTATAAACCTGGACTTTACTGTTAATATAACTTGTTGAATTTGATCGGCAATATATGGTATTGCTCCCATCATTATAAACACGAAGATAAGCATAATTTGGTATTTCAGGTTCAGAAACCTCATTTACCGGCAATGAAGAGTGTTTCAATGAATCTTCGCTTTGAGAAGGAATGAAGTAATCGCAATCAACCTCGCTATATTCCAGCGGGATTACTTCAATGGATGTTTCATCATATTCCCAGTTCCCAAGCTTACGATTGGGGTCATATGCTAGATAACTTTTCCCCCCACCATCTTCCCCCTTGAAGTAAGCATTCATAATGATCACATTGGGTTCAATTAAAATCGTTTTTCCGTTTTTGATTTCATACGTTGACAGGTACTCTTCATTTGTTAGTAGGTTCACTGGTGTCGGGTAATCTCTCTCATATCCAAAATACAAACCTTTTCCTGCCCAGTATTCATTGTAATATTTCAGCACCTCTTGTTCTTTGTCAGGGTATTTCCCATGCAGTGTTAAGAATTTATATTCACATGGGAATACCAGGTCAACATTTACATAAACATATGAAGGGTTGTAGATTATTTTTTCAGCAGGATTGATCAATCTCAAGTCAATACGATCATTAATCTCATATTTATGAAGTATTCCGGTATCTGGTTTTGCGCTTGAACTATACCCGGCCCATGTATTGCCCTTGGAATTAAGTAGTGGTGCATCAAGGAGCACATATTCAGGGGGATGGACGAAATCTACAAAATAATAGGAATTTCCATAAAGGTTGCTATGCTGGTAAGCCCCGTCAGGGTTTCCGGGAGAATGATAAAGGGGGTAATTTGCACATGTATTATATTGATAGTGAATCTCACCGGCAGGGAAATAATTAACTGATCCCGTACTGTCAGTAACACCGCTGTTGTATATGGAAGTATTCGAGTTTATATATCCATATAAAATATTGCCGTTTATAAAGGTTGGCCGGAAACAAACATCAACAATATTATTTATCAGCGTTAAGTTAAGATCGCCATTTTCATCAGCAAAAGGATATGTTTTCATTTTTCCCCTTGTATTATCATAAATCCACCAAATGGAATCGATAATTGGGTCGGTAATATCAGTGCCGCAATGAAAATAAATCGTATGCTTTAATATGGTATGTGGCAACCAGCAATCATCGTAGTTGTCATATACAATAGGTTCGACGAATCCTGCACTGATTAGGCCGTAATCTCCGTCGCACATAAAATTATTGCCTGATGCAAAGGTGTATGTATTCTCGATTTTAGAATAGATTTTCCAGTTCCCGTATTGCCAGCCCAGCCCTTTATAGCTGTAGTTATTTCCGGTTTGTTCCAAATACCCATGATTATACCCATTCATATTCTGCACACCAAATACTCGGCTTGTTTCATTATGCATATTGCTGGAATTTATATCATTATGAGATAAAGCTTTCGGGATGAATGGAAACGAAACTGCCTGGATACTTAAACTCTTGGCAGCATCTTCATATCGGGTATCCATCTGCCAGAATAGCTTATCTAAAAAGATCTGATACTCTCCATAGAAATCAACGATTTTATCCGATGGATGGAAGTAATAATCATTATCATGAACATCGTAGGCATCTATCAGGTTCTGTGATAAAATCCCCAGGGGAACGAAATAAATTAGAAGAATGAACTTTTTCATAGCGCTAAAGATTTAATGAATAAATGAATAATAAACAAGGAATTATCGATATGATCGATAATTGTTCGAATCGAGGAGAAGTTGTATTATTGAAAAAAGAATGCGGGCTGCTAAATTTATTGGAGATTATCCAATATGTAATAGGGAGTAAGTAAGTAAGTAAGTAAGTAAGTAAGTAAGTAAGTAAGTAAGTCGCTTTTTGTTCGCATGTTTTTCAAATAAAATCGGTAACTGATTACAATCATTAATACCGGAATTGGCAAAAGGTTACCCTATTTGGGTAGTAATCTTATTAACAATTTATTAACAATTGCGGTTTAAGCCTTTACCGGCGTGCGCTTGCAGCGCCATTCTTACCGTAGCTCTTCCTGTCGCGGTAACCATACATCCCGTATTTACCATGGGTCGGCGTATATGGATGTGTGTGGTTTGTTTCCGGGTTATGAAGATGACTTTTCCGGCTGCAGTTCATAACTCAGATTTCACAGTTCCCCCAAACCGGGTTTTTAAAAAACTCCCGACAACCGCAACCATAAATGCAAATTGTTATTTCCATGTATATACATGTAATAATTTACATGTTTTTGTATCTTTACAGCCTTTAACATACAAGGCCTGGCTGCGTCCGCGAAATAACCGCCCCGGCGAAAAATTGTAAACGGCCGCAGGCTGCCGCTAAATCTGTCAGCCATGAATAAGTATTCCTTGTTGCCCATTATATTGTTTATTGCCTTTTCCTCCCCGCTTACAGCCCAGCCATTCGAAGATATTCCCTCATCAATCCCCGGACTGGGCAGGAGCCAGGTGGCCTGGGGCGATTTCGACAACGACGGCGACCTGGATATTGTCGTCTGCGGCATTACGGCGGCCGGAGACCATATCACCCTGATCTTTGAAAATGATAACGGCAGCTTTATCGATATCCAGGCCGGGATGACCGGCGTAAAAGATGGTTCGCTCGAATGGGGCGATTACGACCGCGATGGCGACCTGGACCTGCTGCTCACCGGCGAAACATCAGATCAGGGCAATATCACCCGCATATACAGGAACGATGGCGCCGGCGTATTTACCGAATATGACCCGGGCCTGCCCGGTGTCGGATACGGTCAGGCTACATGGGGCGATTATGATAACGATGGCGACCCCGATATCTTTCTCACCGGGAACTGGAAAAGTGCCATTTACCGGAATGACGACGGCATCTTCACCTTCACCGGACATGAATTTATCCCGCTGCAGAACAGCCGCGCAGCCTGGGGCGATTTCGACAACGACGGCGATGCCGATATCCTGCTGGCCGGCGACAGCGGCAGCGGCTACTTCTCGGGGGTATACCTGAATCAAGACGGTGAATTCGTATATGTGGACCTGGGGCTGGAAGGGCTCTTCTCCGGAACCGCCGACTGGGTCGATTTTAATAACGACGGCTTTGCGGATATCTCGCTCAGCGGATTTGATATTTACCTTGAACCGAAATTCCTGCTTTATGCTAACAATGGCGACGGAACGGTGAGCCTGCACGCCCATTTCATCACCGGCGTGGCCACGGGCAGCGCTGATTGGGGCGACTACAACAACGATGGCAGGCTCGACCTGCTGATATCAGGCAAAAATGCTTCCTGCGGAGGCAACATCACACAAATATTCCGTAACCAGACCAACGGTTTTTTTGAAGAGCTGGATGCCATCCTTCCCGGTGCCATCCGGTCATTTGCCGCCTGGGCCGACTTCGACAACGACGGCGACCTCGACCTGCTGCTTACCGGCCTCACCCTATCCGAAGTGCCTTTTACCAGGCTCATCCTGAATGGTGCCGGGAGCAACCTCTTTGTCCCCAACACGCCACCTGTTGCACCGGAGAACCTTTCGTCAATGGTGCTTGGCGAACAGCTAAGCCTTTCATGGGATCATGCTTCCGACGACCAAACGCCCCAGGATGGACTGAATTATAACCTGCGCGTGGGAACGCAACCCGGGCAGGGGGATGTACTCTCCGCACTGGCAGACGATGACGGGAAAAGGCTTGTGCAGGCTCTGGGCAACACCAATACACTGACCGGCAAAACCCTTGGCATGCTGCCAGCCGGCACCTATTACTGGAGCGTACAGGCCATCGACCAGGCTTATGCCGGTTCCCCATTCGCAGAAGAACAAAGCTTTACCATTGTTCCAACCGGGCTTGACGACTTATCGGCCAGGCAACAGCCATCCATCTTTCCGGTGCCGGCAACCGGCAGTATCTATGTGAGAAATATTCCGGAACATGCCGTTTTCAGTATTTTCGGCCTGCACGGAAAACAAATGCTCAAGGGTGATATCGGCCCGGATGCCTGTATCAGCATCGGAAACCTCCCGGCAGGTTCCTATATCCTGTATCTCGATACCGGTAACGGCATCTCAGCACTGAAACTGCTAAAGCAATGAAGTGGTTTACCTTTATGGACTACTGACCCTGAGATCTTTCTTCTTTTCCTGCCGGGAATAACAGATCAGCCTGTCATTAAAAATGACTGTTCACGCCGGCTGCCGGGGGCCGGATACCCAAAAAAAAGGCAGCCCGGAGGCTGCCTGGATTATTTCATCATTTCGGCGTAATACCTGTAAAAGTAAGGGATGGTCTCAATACCATTGAAGAACTGCTCCAGCGGGAAGTTCTCGTTGGGCGAGTGAATGGCATCGGACTCGAGCCCGAATCCCATCAAAATGGACTTGATGCCGAGGATCTGTTCAAAGGCGGAGATGATGGGGATGCTGCCCCCGCTGCGAACGGGCACCGGCTTCCTGCCATATACCTGTGTGTAGGCCTTATCGGCAGCCTGGTAGGCAATCATGTCGGTGGGCGATACGTAACCCTGCCCGCCGTGCAGTTCCGTTACCTTTACCTTGACGCAGGCCGGTGCGATGGCTTTAAAATGATCTTCGAACAACTTCGCGATCTTATGGTGGTCCTGGTGGGGGACAAGCCTCATGGAGATCTTGGCGTATGCTTTGGAAGCGATCACGGTCTTGGCCCCTTCGCCAGTGTAACCTCCCCAGATGCCGTTTACGTCGAGCGAAGGCCGGATACCGGTGCGTTCGTTGGTGCTGTAACCTTTTTCACCCCAAACCTCTGCAATGTCAATGGCTTTTTTATAGGCTTCAAGATTGAAAGGCGCCTTTGCCATTTCTGCCCGTTCAGCATCACTGATCACTTCAACATCATCATAAAAGCCGGGTATGGTGATCACATTGTCTTCGTTGGTCAGTGAAGCGATCATCTGACAGAGGATGTTGATGGGATTGGCAACAGCCCCGCCGAAAAGACCCGAGTGCAGGTCGCGGTTCGGCCCGGTAACTTCCACTTCCATGTATGCCAGCCCGCGAAGCCCTGTGGTGATCGAAGGGATGTTGGGGGCGATCATGCCGGTGTCAGAAACCAGGATGACATCGGCCTTGAGCAATTCCTTGTTCTGCTCGCAGAATTTTCCAAGGCTGGGCGAACCCACTTCCTCTTCACCCTCTATCATAAATTTGACATTACAGGGAAGGGTTCCGGTCTTTACCATCAGCTCAAAGGCTTTGGCATGCATAAAGGCCTGCCCCTTGTCGTCGTCGGCACCCCTGGCCCAGATCTTCCCCTCGCGGATCTCCGGCTCGAAAGGATCGCTTTTCCACAGCTCGACAGGGTCTACGGGCATGACATCGTAATGGCCGTAAACAAGCACCGTGGGTGCTGCGGGATCAATGATCTTTTCGCCGTAAACAACGGGATTCCCATCGGTCGGCATGATCACGGCCTTATCGGCACCGGCCTTCATGATGCTGGCTTTCCAGTATTCTGCTGCTTTCAGCATATCATCCTTGCGGGCAGTCTCTGAACTGATGGACGGGATCCTGATCAAACCGAAAAGCTCGTCCAGGAAACGATCCTTGTTCTCTTCAATGTACTTTTTTACATATTCCATATCATTGTTTTTTATTTGATTTTCACGGAGTGAATGGCAAAAATAATAAAAGCTGCCGGATTTTGGCCAAAGAGCAAGCCGAAAAACGATAAATTTGCAGATCGCCAAAACACAAACAGGAATGAAAAAGATCAGGGTTGCCATCAATGGCTTCGGAAGGATCGGACGGATTACCACCCGTGCCATGCTGCGGCACAAAAATATTCAGCTTGTCGCCCTGAATGACCTGAGCTGCCCTGCTACGCTGGGGCACCTTTTCAGGTATGACTCCGTGCAGGGGCGCTTTGAGGGTGAAGTGAGCTGGGATGAACAGCATTTGTATATCAATGGATCAGCGGTAAAGGTTCTAAAGGAGGAAGATCCGGGCCGGCTGCCATGGAAAGCGCTGGATATCGACGTGGTGATCGAGTCGACCGGCCTCTTTGTCAGGAGGGAAGATGCCATCAGGCATGTTACGGAGTCGGGCGCGCGCAAGGTGATCATCTCGGCGCCGGCCAAAGGCGAAAGCGACGGGGTGCCATATGTGGTGCTTGGCGTAAACGACCATGTGATCGACCGCAATGACGTGATCATCTCCAATGCTTCCTGCACTACCAACAATGTTGCACCCCTCATCATGATCCTCGACCGGCTGTGGGGCATTGAAAAGGGCTTTATCACCACGGTCCACTCCTATACGCGCGACCAGAACCTGCTCGACGCTCCGCACCACGACCTTCGCCGGGCAAGGGCTGCGGCATATTCTATCGTCCCCACCACCACCGGGGCTGCCAAGGCAGCCACACGCATCTTCCCGCACCTCGCAAAGAACCTTGGCGGTGCCGGCATCCGGGTGCCCGTACCGGACGGATCCCTTACCGACCTGACCTGTACACTGTCTGAACCCGCCAGCGTGGAGGACATCAACAGGGCCTTCAAAGAGGCTGCAGCCAACTCCCTCAAAGGGATACTCGAATATACCGAAGACCCCATTGTTTCCATCGACGTGATCGGGAATACACACTCGGCCATTTTTGATGCAGGACTTACCGCCGTACTTGGCGACAAGAACAAGCTGGTGAAGGTGGTGGCCTGGTACGACAACGAAACGGGTTATGCCAACCGGCTGGTAGAACTGATCGAACGTTTTGCCTGATTGCGGGCTGCCCGAAGCTTACATCGCGGCTTCGCCGAATTTTTTCAGCGCCAGTTCATCTCCGTCAAAAACTGCATAGGTGAAATTGGTGATCCAATCGCCCAGGATCAGCAGTTTTGCGTTTTCGTTCAAATCGGTAAGGGTGGGAAGATGGCGGTGCCCGAAGATGAAATAGTCAATCCCGGGATGCCTGACGGCCATGTCCGAAGCATATTGATAAAGCATCTCTTCCTGTATTTCGCCGGCGGCATCTTTCCTGCCGTCTTTCGCAAGGTTGGCCAACCGGCTTTTCTTCGAGAAATACAATCCCATCCTGGCACCCAGGTCGGGGTGAAGCCAACTGAAAAGCCACTGGTTGAAGCGGCAGGCAAACACTTTTTTCAGGAACTTGTAGCCATGGTCGCCCGGGCCCAGGCCGTCGCCGTGAGCCAGGTAAAACCGCTTTTCCGAAAACTCCATGATCTCCGGTTTGCGGTATAAGGTGATGCCGGCTTCTTTTTCAAGGTAGTCGAAGGCCCACACATCATGGTTGCCCCTGAACAGGCTCACGGGTATGCCCGCATCGGTGATGCCGGCCAGCTTGCCCAGCAGGCGGACAAACCCCTTCGGCACCACGGTGCGGTATTCGAACCAAAAATCGAAAATATCACCCATCAGAAAAATGTGGGCGGCATCCTCACTTACCGTGTCAAGCCACTTTATGAAGAGCTTTTCCCGCTGCAGGCTGCGCGCATGGTCGGGAATGCCGAAATGAAAATCGGAAGCAAAATAGATGTTTTTCCGCTCGGCCTGCATGGCTTTTTTTTACAATGATAATAAAATGTGATCAATATTCGGGCCCGCTGCTGAAATAATCCACCAGCACCTCCCGCAGCTTGTCAAAATCGTGGCTCAATGTTACAATACGCCCTTTTGTATCGACCAGCAGATAGGCCGGTAACTTCATCTTCAGGTTAAAGAGCTTCTGAACCGGCGACCCGGCGCCTTTCAGGTCGGTGACATGGGTGCCTGGAATGCTGTCGAGATCAATGGCGGCCTGCCATACCGAAACATCTTTGTCGAAGGATATGCTTAGCATTTCCAGCCCGTACCTGCCAAAGGCTTCTTCTGCCTTCCTGATGGTAGGGCTGGCCTGGCGGGAAGGTGCGTCAACGGCAGCCCAGAAATAGATCAGCAGGCTTTTTCCCTCAAAGTCTTTGGGGCCCACTTCTCTTCCATCACCCGTCGGCAGTTTGAAGTCGGGAACCAGCCTGCCCGGCGAGAGGCGCATCCTGGCCTCCAACTCATACTCGTTAGCAGCCCGGATGTTCTCCACCTGATTATGAAAATCAAGCACATATTGATTTTCCGGTAGGCGCGCCATCAACGAACGGTCAAGCATCTCATAGTCGCTGAAGTCGTCCTCCTGGTTGAAAAGGGCAAACTCCTTGAAAAAACTGTTGATCACTATGATGGAAGCCAGGGAGGAGGGATGACGGCTGATGAATTCCCTGGCATAAGCCCTGTGTGCTTCATGCAAACGGGTAAATTCATCGTTCACGTGATCCCTGATGGCAAGGAATTCGGGATGGCCCTGGCTGGCATGAAAAACAGCCGCCAGGGAGTCGACCTTGTAATGGTCCCTGTTCAGGCGCTCAAGGTATTCTACAAGCAACATGCATTCATCCGAACCTTCAACATGATAGGGCCAGGCCGGGTCGTCCGTCTGCCTGATCCTAACCGTATCGCCGTTCTCAGCAATGACCATTAACGGATACAATTCCTTGTGGGCAAGACGGTAAACCAGCTGGTCAGGGGCTTTCACCCTGAAGGATATGCTGCTCCCGTGGCTGATGTCGGCAGAATCGATGATGTCGACCCGGGCAGCGGTGACCCTGCTCAGGAAAACCAATTCTTCATAGGGTTCGTAATCAGCAATGATCAAAGCTTTGCCGGCAGCCGGACTGCGGCTGTCGCAACGGCTTAATAAAGTTGCCGCCAAGATCAGTAAAAGGATGTAAATCGTGTTTCTCGGGTTCATTATCGGCGTTTTTTTAATTTTAATAGGTTATAATCGGTTATAACATCAACGGAAGGCATTCAAAAAATTGTGCCTGCCTCCCTTCCTGCAAAAATACTCATTTGCTGCCGTTGGGCAAAATCGTCCGGCACATGTAAAAAAAAAGCATAACTTCATGGCGCAAAAAAAAATACCTGTATGGGCCGATGTACCACCCTTCTGGCACTGTTCCTGCTGTTCTCCCTGCCTGCCGGGGCACAGCGAATCCTGCTTGTGGAGAAACCGGGTACCTTTAAGAATTATAAATACTTTGAGGGCGATGTGATCACGCTCAAACGTTCCGGACAGGGAGGAAGGGTGTCGGGCAGTATCGGCATGATCAGCGACAGCAGCCTGCTCATCGGTGATGATCAGGAGGTGATGCTGAAGGATATTGAAAAGGTCATGCGGCACCGCTGGGGGCTGGGTGTGCTGGCAGGAGCCGGTCGTATTGCCGGGCTTGCATACCTCTCGCTCGATGTGGTGAACCATGCCATTAATGATGAGCCCAATATTTTGGATCGTAATACGGTGTTGATCAGCGCCGGTCTGGTGGCTTTCAGCTATGCATTGTATCCGGTCATGTATAAAAGGATGAGCATCGGGGATCCGTGGCGGATGCAGGTGCTGGATATGTCGCCGGAAGGGGAGTTCCCTAATCCATTTCAGCGATAAAGGCCTTGATGATTCGTGTGATGCCGGGTTCTGCCAGGCTGGCCGCATCGATCACCTCTTCGTGGGTGATCTTCACGATCTTTCCTTCCACACCCAGGTCGCTGATCACCGAAAATGCCAGGCATGGCAGCCCCGCCTGACGGGCTACGATCACTTCAGGCACAGTCGACATGCCAACCGCATCGGCACCGATCAGCCTTACGTATCTGTATTCAGCCGGGGTTTCGAATGTAGGCCCCGTCACGCCGGCATAAACGCCTGTTTGGTAACCAATGCCGAGTTTTTCGGCAATGCCCCGGGCTTTCTTAAGCAGACGCCGGTCGTAAGGCTCGCTCATGTCGGGAAAACGGGGTCCCAGTTCCTCCTGATGTTTTCCGATCAGTGGATTGGTACCCATCAGGTTGATATGATCTTCGATAAACATGATGTCGCCCACGGCAAAGTCGGGATTTAAACCCCCGCTGGCGTTCGAAAGGATCAGCACGCCGATGCCAAGAGCCGCAAAGACCCGCACGGGGAAGGTCAGTTCCTGCATGCTGTATCCCTCGTAAAAATGAAACCGGCCCTGCAGGGCCATTACATCCCTGCCATTCAGCTTGCCAAAGATCAGTTTCCCCTCGTGGCCGTCAACGGTCGACAAAGGAAAATTGGGGATCTCATGGTAAGGGATCACATGTGCTGCTTCAATTTCTTTGGCAAGTCCACCCAAACCGGTGCCCAGGATGATGCCAACGGCAGGGGTGCATCCGGTCCGGTCTTTTAAGTAATTACTTGTTTCCTGTATTCTTTCCAACATATTCCAGGATTTGGTCGTCAAAGATAGCATTATCTCCTTTATGAAACCTGACCTGGATGGGAATATAGAATACCGGCATTTTACAGATGAGTTCGTTCAACTCCGACTTGCCGAGGCGCATGGCGTCTTTTTCAGTGGTGAAGATCACCTTGTTATGGGAGAAAATATTGTCGAATTCCCTCCTGATCTTTTTCAGGTCCTGAACAGTATAGGTATGATGGTCCATAAAATCCATCACCAGCAGTTCGTGACACATGCAATGCAGGTGTTCCTGCAATGGATAGGAGTTGGCAATGCCCGAAAACAGTAGGATGGTATTATACCTTTTATTGGCCGGCATGGTGTATTTGTCGCAAACCGGCACAGGCTTTTCGTAAGAAATATATGAAAAGAGCAATTGCTGGTGAATGCCCGGTTTGATCAGGGATGTGATCCGCCTGCGCGTAATGGGTGAAAATACTTTCGGGGTCTTTGTAACAACGATGATGTCGGCACGCCCGGCGGCAGACTTGAATTCGCGCAGTGTGCCTGCCGGCAGCGGGTAATCGTTCACGTAAAGCTTGTGAAAATCGGTGAGCAGGATCGACAATCCCGGCTTCACATACCGGTGCTGGAAGGCATCATCAAGGAGTACCACATCCAGTTCGGGGAAACGCGCCGATAGTTCCGTTATACCTTTGCTGCGCCGCTCATGTACGGCAACTTCAACATCGCTGAATTTTGTCTTGTATTGCAAGGGTTCATCGCCGATCTGTTCATAGGTCGAATCTTCAGTGGCAAGGAAAAAACCACTGGTTTTTCTTTTGTACCCGCGACTGAGTGTGGCAAGCTTGTATTGATCCTGCAACAGGCGAATGATGTACTCTACCATCGGTGTTTTCCCCGTGCCGCCGCAGGAAAGGTTGCCGACCGAGATTACCGGGATGGAAAAGGATGCTGATGGCAGTACCTTCCAATCAAACAGCTTGCTTCTCAGCAGCATAAACAGTCCATATAAACAGGAAAATGGCAGTAGTAAAAATCGAAGCACTTCCATTGTGGAAAGTTACGTAATTTTTGAAAGACTTAACTGTTTACTTAGCGTTATCTTTATATTAATTCTTCGTATATTACAACGTATTTTCTTCAAAATTAAACGAATATCCTGAATTTTGCAAATTCTCATACTTTTTCAGGTGTTTTTCTGTTTTCCGGTCCCCGTTTTCCCTGATCATGCCGCAAAAAAA
This sequence comes from uncultured Bacteroidales bacterium, assembly GCA_964404735.1. Lineage (GTDB taxonomy): Bacteria > Bacteroidota > Bacteroidia > Bacteroidales > B18-G4 > B18-G4. The sequence continues at coordinate 28,024 of CAYOLA010000088.1, read as the reverse complement.
ACTATTTTTATGGTAAAAAATAACAAATATGAAATTAAGCGAGATCATCGGTTTTCTTGAGGGCATGGCCCCGAAGGCTTTGCAGGAGTCATATGACAATTCGGGATTGCTGATCGGGCGCGACGGCAGTGAGGTTGACAAGGCGCTCATTTGCCTCGACCTTACCGAGGCGGTTATGGATGAAGCTGTGCAGGAAGGCGCCGGGCTTGTCATCAGCCATCATCCACTTATCTTTGGGGGTTTGAAAAACATTAGCGACAGGGATGCAACCGGCCGGGTCATTATCAGGGCGATAAAGAACAATATTGCGGTATATGCCATTCATACCAACCTCGACAATGCCTTCAGGGGTGTGAATGCTGCTTTGTGCGAAAGGCTCGGCCTGACGGGATGCAAAATCCTGCGCCCGGCCATGGAAAAACTCCGAAAACTGGTCACTTTCTGCCCTGCCTCCCATACAATTCCTGTGCGTGAAGCCTTGTTTGCCGCGGGAGCGGGACATATCGGTCGTTACGACAGTTGCAGTTATAATACCGAAGGGCACGGAACATTCAGGGCCGGCGAAGGTGCCGACCCCTTCGTGGGCAGTATCGGTGAACTGCATACAGAGCCGGAAACCCGGATCGAGGTGATCTTCCCTGCTTATATTCAGCAACATCTGATCGCTGCCTTGCACGAACGGCATCCATACGAAGAGGTGGCATATGATATTTACCCGCTCATGAATGAGTATGGGCTTGCCGGAGCCGGAATGACGGGTAGCCTGAAAAAAGCTGTCAGCGAAGAAGATTTCCTGCTTTTGGTAAAAAAACAGCTGGGTACGGCCCTGATCAGGCACTCTCCCCTTACCGGGAAAAAAGTCCGGAAAATCGCCGTCTGCGGAGGATCCGGCAGCTTCCTCATACCGGATGCCATGCTGGCCGGAGCGGATGTGTTTGTCACGGCCGATATAAAATATCATCAGTTCTTTGAAGCCGAAGGGAAAATGCTTATCGCCGATGCCGGACATTATGAAACCGAGCAGTTTGTAAAAGATCTATTGTATAAATGGCTGAATGAAAAATTTCCTACCTTTGCACTCCGTATCTCGGAATGCAACACAAATGCGGTTCATTATTTGTAACTTATTAACGCAGGAGCTTAAACATGGCCAAAACAATAAAAAAGGAAACCCCCGCCGCCAAAGAAAAACCCGCAGCACCCAAGGCTGCTGCCAGTAAGAAACCTGCAGCACCCAGGGCTGCCGTTAAGAAAACCGCAAAAATACCTGAAACTGTGCGGGAAAACCTGCCGGAAGTAAAAGAGGTAAAAGAAGTTAAAGCCCAGCAAAAGGTCGAAGATACGCTGAAAGCGCTTTACAGCCTGCAACAGATCGATTCGCAGATCGACAGGATCAGGATTATTAGGGGTGAACTCCCGCTGGAAGTGCAGGACCTTGAAGATGAAATTGTGGGATTACAGACGAGGGTTGAGAATTTTAAGCAGGATGTTGAAACCATCGAACATAATATCCTTGAAAAACAGGAGGCCATCAAAAACAGCCAGGCCCTGATCAAGCGATACGAAGAACAGCAAATGAATGTCAGGAATAATCGCGAATACGATTCCCTTACCAAGGAAATCGAGTTTCAAAACCTCGAAATTCAATTGGCTGAAAAACGGATTAATGAAAATAAGGTTGCCTTGGATGCCAAAAAGGAGGAAATTGAAGTTTCCAGCACCCTGCTGGAAGAACGCATCAAAGACCTTGAGATGAAGAAATCCGAATTGAACGATATTGTTGAAGAAACGGAAAAAGAAGAAAGAGACCTCACAGCCCTGTCGGGCGAAAGGCATGGCATGATCGAGTCGCGGCTCCTCACGGCTTATCACCGTATCCGCATAAATGCGCGTAACGGGCTTGCCGTGGTAAAGATCGAAAGGGACGCCTGTGGCGGATGTTTTAACAAGATACCCCCCCAGCACCAACTCGACATCAGGATGCATAAAAAGATCATCGTTTGCGAATACTGCGGACGTATCCTCGTGGATGATGAAATTGTTGCGGCAGTGGATAGAAACTGATACAAGGAGTAAAAAACTGCTTTGGCAGGGGAGTGAAAACCGGTTTTTCACTCCCCTTTTTTTTACCTTTACCACGGACAAGCACCACCGGTATGAAAATTCTCATATGCATCATTCTTTTGCTGGCCGGAACGGCTCTGAGGGCGCAATACATCTATACCGAAAACTGTGTGCGGGCCCATAAAATGGTTACAGCGCTCCGTTTCGATGAGGCCCGTGAACTGATCGGGACTGAAAAAACATCGGATCCCGATAACCTGGTCCCCCTTCTACTGGAAAACTACATTGATTTCCTTACGCTTATTGTTGGCGAAGACCAAAGGGTTTTCGACAGCCTGGTGAAGCAGCGCCCGGTGAGATTAAAGATGCTCGCTGCCGGCGACCAAAGTTCGCCGTGGTACCGGGCTTCCATCGCACGTGTGAACATGCAATGGGCATTTGCCCGGGTAAAGTCTGGCCAGTATCTCACTGCCGCACTGGAGATCAGAAAGGCATACCGGTTGCTCGAAGAAAACAACAGGGAATATCCCGGCTTTCCACCCGATCAGGTCGGCCTGGGGCTGATGCATGCACTCATCGGCTCCATTCCCGATAATCAGCAGTGGATCGCTGATATTTTTTCCATGCAGGGAAGCATCAGCCAGGGAAGGGAAGAACTTTTGAATGTCCTTGAAAATGCCGGCAGCAACGGCTTCTCCTACCTTCATGATGAAGCTTTGTTCTTTCTGAGTTTTATCGACCTTAACCTGCAGGCCGACCGGAACAACGCTGACGCGCTGCTGCCCGTATATGATAATACAGACTCCGATAACCTGCTGCTGGTGTTTTCCAAAGCCAGGATACTGATGCAGTGTGGAATGAATGATGAAGCCATCACCCTGCTTACGCATTCTCCCCGCGGAAAGGAGTATTTCCCTTTTTATTATCTCGATTACCTGGCGGGACTGGCAAAACTTAACAGGCTTGACGAGGATGCCGGCAATTACCTGCTGCGCTTCCTGGTTAACTTTCGCGGTAAAAACTATGTTAAGTCGGGATACCAGAAACTGGCATGGCACCACCTGCTGCAGGGCGATGAAAACCGGTATCGGGAATATATCGGCAAAGCCCTCCTTTATGGGGATGAAATGACCGATGGTGATAAGCTTGCCCGCGCCGAAGCTGAAAGCGGCATCATTCCCAATGTATGCCTGCTTAAAGCCCGTTTGCTGTTTGACGGTGGATATTTTGCTTCCGCTGCAAACATTCTGCAACAGCATGACTGCTCCCTTATCTCGGCCCGCGACAGCATAGAGTTTCTCTACAGAAATGGCAGGATCGCACATGCCATGGGCCTGCATCGCGAGGCTTTGTCGTGGTATGGGAAAACCATTGATGCCGGCCTGGATAAGACCTGGTATTTTGCGGCCAATGCCGCCCTGTTGTCGGGAAATATTCTTGAATCAGAAGGGGACTTTGAAGGGGCAGGGATCCATTACCGGCTTGCCTCACGAATGAAGAATAAGGAATATTCCACCAGCATAAAGCAAAAAGCCAAAGCGGGTATTAACAGGATCGAAGAGGCAGGAAAAGCTGATAAATAAGCAATGAAATTATTTGCCGGGATTGTCCCCCCCATCTTTATCCCGCCTGATCAGACGGGTGATGCCCCGGGCACGGAATACCAATATTAAACCGATGATGATCCGGATCAGCCCGTTTAACCAGATCATATTGCCCGATATGGTCAGCTCTCCCTGCATGGTAACGGAAGTAACAATATTACTCAGAAATGCCGACAAACCAGTGATGAACGATATCCCGCCAATTACGATTACGGCATATTCCAGGGCCGTCGACCCGTTCAGGTCGATCAGCATGTCAGATGGTCCCAGCTTCCTGCTGATCATTTCCGCCAGGCCATTAGCCCTTGAAACAAGCAGGTATGCCAGAACAATATAAACAATGATGGTGGTTAGATAGATGAAAAAATAGTAAAACTCAACATATCCGTGGCCGCGGATCAGTTGAAAAAGCATGGTAATGAAGAACTGCAGGTAATCAATGGCTTTGATGGCAAGGGATACTCCTGCAATTACACAGATGATCTCAATAAGTTGTTTTTTATCCATATGCCGGATTCAAAGCGTAAATATAGTGATATTTGGATCAGATAGTAAATAAAATCAGTGAGACGATAATTTCAGGAACAAAGTGAACTGAAATGATCAGGTTGAATTTCTGCCTCCCAACTTACCCCACTGGTGCATGCCAGCCGGGCGAAAGAAAACTTCGAATATCTTGCAATTATCAATGTAAATGAACCTCCGGCTTATTTTTTCCGCCCCCTGGTGTGAATATCAGGAAAATACTTATTGAACTCCGGACCGCTTGCTGCGGATAGCATGATTGTCATATTACCATATTTGAACAGCTAAGTGGTGTTCTGCCAGGGACTGCATTTAATTAAGTCTCAATACGGAAGAGAGGAATATGGCAATATACCAACTTTATGGGCCGGCGGCCGGGTCGACGGCAGCAGGATCTGCTTTGCCGAGGAAAACCTGAAATGATTGGCTTTTCCGGTTTTGGCCGGGGTTTTATTGGCGCAAATTAAAACCTGAGCCCAAAGGTTACCAGAAAGCGATGGTTGGTCAATTCGGTAGCAACCGGTTTTACGCGAATGCTTTCTGTTCCGTAAAGGTAATAATCTTCATTGGAAACGGTATAGACGTAGGCCAGGTCTACATAATAGGCTTTGTCCCTGAACCCGATACCTCCCGAGTAGGCTGTCATGGCCCCGTCGTTAATGTCCGACTGGTAAGGGCTGCCATACCAGGCATAACCGGCTCTGAAGCTGAGCGCTCCGGCACGCCATTCGGTTCCGGCTTTGAAGTTGTGCCCCTTCCCATAACTGGCGGCAATATCATTGTTTTCAGACAAGTAGGAATAATCATCCGACCGAAACCTGGCGGACGAAAAATCAACATATTCGTATTCACCGCTGATGAGCCCGTAAGGCCCGAAAAGAAAGGCAATGCTTCCCTGTAGCCGCATGGGTGTGCTCATGCTGTAACGGTAGCTGCCGTATGGGGATTCCTGGCTGTAAAAATCGCCGTTGTCGAAATATGATTCAACGTAACGATCCCAGTAATCTTTCATCACAAACCAGGAAGGGGTATGCACGGAGCCGCCGATACGCAGAAAATCAGCGGGCCTGGCAATGAAACCGAATTTCATGTTGAAGCCCGTTCCCCGGGTTTCCAGCCGGTCGTAAATATTAAAATTCCTGAAATCGTAAATGGTATCGGCCACATCCGTTTCTGAATAGGTTGAGCGTTCGAAATACCTGATCCACGGGATTCCAACCGACATGCCGAGGTACAGGAATTCGGAATAATTCGTTCCGAACGAAAAATTCCATTCATTCATCGAGCCCCACTGGTCGATGTATTTTTGTTGCAGGGTTCCGCCATTGGGGATTGGCGAAAAATAGTTATTCGTGTTGGTATCTACATCCAGCAGGAAAGTCCACCAGGCGGGATAAAGGTCGAAGCCATAAAGCCCGTTCGTATTTTCCTCGATATCCAGGTAACTGATTCCGCGGGCATGTTCCACATAGGTGTCGAGCAGTGAATTTTCCGTGTTTTCACCCTGGATCACATACCTTCTGTTAAAATCGTTCAGGCGATTCAGCCCGGTGGCAAACTGGAAATAGCGGAACCCTTTTTGGTTTTCCCGCGAACTCAGTTTTTGGGTGATGACGTAGCCCAGATTTCCAAGGCCGAAATTTGTTTTGGAATCCTTTCCCGTCATGCCGTTATAAACTGAACTGCTTTGCCCGGTATGCACCATGGGTGTGATGATGAAATCGGAGCTTTTGTATACACCCAGGCCGGCCGGGTTGCTGCTGATAACGGAAAAGTCGGCACCCAGTGCCCCGAAGGCACCGCCCATCGACATATACCTGGCAGTTCCGCCGGGAAACTGCTGTGAATACCGGAGGGCATCCACAGCAGTCTGGGCCGAACTCCATGCTGTACTGATCATTAATACTGCAGTGATGAACAAATACTTTTTCATTCTTTTTGATTAAAACGTTAATCCCAAATTACCTTCTTCCGCCCCGGCTTCCCGATGAACTGCCGGAAGGGCTTGAAGATCTGCCTGAAGAACTTCCCGAACTCCTGCCGGGTGATGAAACCGAGCCTGATGATCTGCTTGGCGACGAGATTGTTCCCGAGGACCTGCCGGATGAAGTATTGCTGCGTGAAGGCGCGGAGTAACTGCTTCCCGGTGTGGAGGTGCTTCTGGTCTTGCTCTGTGAGGGCGGTGAATAGCTCCTGCTCTGCGTTCTTGTGGGTGCAGAGTAAGTCCTGGTATTTGAGGGACTGCTAATGGTACGGGATTCTGTCTGCCGCGGAGCACTGGCCGGTGTGCGCTGGCTGTTGATTGTTGAGCCTGCATCGGGGGTGCTTTCCCTGTATCGTTCTGCCGGCGGTGTGGAACGGTGCTCGGGAGCTTCGTAGGTCCTGGGCTTGCTGTACCGTTGTTCAGGCCGCACGGTTTCCCTGCTTTGGGATGGCTGGTAACGTTCCTGTTCCTGACGGGTAGCGGGTCTGGTTTCAACCGGTGTGGAGGCAGGGGTCCTGGTTTGGCCGGGCTGATACCTTTCCTGTTCCTGTCGTGCGGCAGGGCTTACAGGGGTGTTGCTTTCCCTGGTCTGTGTTTGCCTGGGTTCTTCCTGCCTGGCTGTGGAAGGGGTAGGTTCGGCACGTGTATACCTTTCGGCAGGCGTGCGTCCGCCTTCCTTTACCAGTGTGGAGGGCTGGCGTGCCACTCCGCTTACCGGCGATTCTTCCCGGGCTACCGGCTGATCCTGGGTATAACGGCTGCGGGCTGACGGGCTTTCGGGGGCTACGGTACGTCCGCTGCCCTGCTCGGTCCTGCCGGTCGAAACACTCCCGGCCGACTTGCGTCCGCTGCCTTGTGTGAGGGAGGATTCAGCCTGCGAAACCCTTGTTCCCGGGCCAACCGCCAGGCCGTCTTCATATTTATCGCCGAACGACCTTGAATCGCGGCTGTAGGATGAACCTGCCCCGTTGGAGTTGAAACCGCGGCTTCCCCTCGGTCCGTAATAGTATGAGTTGTAATCATAGCTGTTATAGTAGTAGTCGTAAGGGTAGTAGTGCCCGTAATAGCATCCGTAGTAAGGCCTGTTCCAGCCATAATAGTAGGGCCATCCCCAGCTGGAGTAATAATAGGGCCATCCCCAGCTGTAACTGTAGTAAGGCCATCCCCATCCGTAGGAATAATAGGGCCATCCCCAGCCAAAGGATATGGATATGCCCGGCCTGTAACTGGGATACCAGAAATTATATCCCATATAGATGCTGGTGCCGTATGCCCATGGGTTATAATCGTAGTAATAAACATTGGTGTAATAGGTGTCATAGTAACTGAAACCCGGATTCGGGTTGTGAAACCTTCTGATCCTGGATGAATAACCGTAGTCGTAGTAGTCATCGTAATCAAATTCACTACCCGAATAATTTGCTTCGGTATACTTTTTTTCGTCTTCGTAATAATAATCGTCGGAAACGGCATCCCGTGTTTCTATGTATTCTGAACTTGTGTAGACTTCAGAAGCGGTATAGGAATCAGTTCGCTGTTCCCTGCTTGCAGGTTTTTTGTTGTTTGAACCCGATGAATAATAAACATCATCGTAAACAACAGATGTTTCTTTTTGGGCTGAACAGGCTCCAAGGAAAAAGACTGCAAGCACTAATAAGCTGAGATAAGTTTTCATGGCGTACTCCTTTCGGTGTATATTTAGTGTGTGTTTATTTGGGGTTTGCTTCATTTTATTAATTTTGTCGCAACTAATAAATTGCAAATACTATACCAAAGATAAAAATGGCCAAAGATTTTTCAACCCGGGAGGAGAATTATTCACAATGGTACAACGACCTCGTCATTAAAGCTGACCTGGCCGAGAATTCAGCCGTGCGCGGCTGCATGGTCATCAAACCCTATGGATATTCCATCTGGGAGAAGATGCAGGCTGCACTCGATAAGATGTTTAAGGACACCGGGCACAGCAATGCCTACTTTCCCCTTTTCATTCCCAAGTCGTTTTTTAGCCGCGAGGCGGAACATGTGGAAGGCTTCGCCAAGGAATGTGCAGTGGTGACGCATTACCGTTTAAAAAACGCCGGCGATGGCAGGGGCGTGGTGGTGGATGAAGATGCCAGGCTGGAAGAAGAACTGATCATCAGACCCACTTCCGAAACCATTATCTGGGATACCTACAGGGGCTGGATACAATCATACCGCGACCTGCCCATTCTCGTAAACCAGTGGGCCAATGTGGTTCGCTGGGAGATGCGTACAAGGCTCTTCCTCCGCACGGCGGAATTTCTCTGGCAGGAAGGCCATACGGCACATGAAACGAAACAGGAGGCCATTGATGAAACCATGTTGATCCTCGATCTCTATGCCCGATTTGCAGAGGAATTCATGGCGCTACCGGTACTGAAAGGTGTAAAAACCGCCAATGAACGCTTTGCCGGCGCCGTCGATACGTATTGTATCGAAGCCCTGATGCAGGATGGCAAAGCCCTGCAGGCCGGGACTTCACATTTCCTCGGACAGAACTTTGCAAAAGCCTTCGATGTTAAATTCCTCAGCAAGGAAAACAGGCTTGATTACGTATGGGCTACTTCATGGGGTGTGTCGACAAGGCTGGTTGGTGCCCTGATCATGGCACATTCCGACGATAACGGCCTGGTGGTACCTCCCAAACTGGCTTCTACCCAGGTGGTGATCGTTCCCATATACAAGAAGGCCGAAGAGCTTGAGGCCATCACTGAAAGGGCCATACAGATCAAAGAGGCCCTCGAAGCACTCGGCATCAGTGTTAAATATGATAAGCGGGATACCCATAAGCCGGGCTGGAAGTTTGCCGAATATGAATTTAAGGGCATACCGGTACGTTTGGCCATCGGGCCCAGGGACATGGAAAACGGTACGGTGGAGGTTGCCCGCAGGGATACCCTTGAAAAGGAAACATTGCAGGTGGCCGATATTGAGCACAAGGTCAGGAATCTTCTTGAACAGATCCAGTCAAACCTTTACAACAAAGCCTTGAATTTCAGGGAAGATAATACACATTATGCCGATAGCTGGGAAGAGTTCACGGATATCATCGAAAACAAGGGCGGCTTTGTATATGCGCACTGGGACGGGACTACCGAAACGGAACTGGCCATCAAGGAAAAGACCAAAGCCACCATCCGCCTGATACCCCTCAAGGCCAAAGCCGAAAAGGGAAAGTGCATCCTCAGCGGGAAAGATTCCGAAAGAAGGGTGTTGTTTGCCAGGGCTTACTGATCCGGTGCTTTGGCCTGCCGGGAGCGAAAGACCGTGCTCCTGATCATCCTATTGTTTATATAGTTTACCCGTTCCGCTGATCTCCGTGGTGATGTCATATGGATTTCCGGAATAATAAACATCGCCTACATTATATATCCTGACGTGCAGCACCAGGTCTGACCGCACATAGCAGTTGTTGGTGCTGTTGTTGGTCATATAATTGAATACGGTATTCAGCCTGCTCAGGTCGGCCGGCCCGTAACCCCCGGAATACAAGTAGTTGATATGCGAATATCCTTCAACCTCCAGATCGGCGGTGCCGTAGTGAAGGTTGAACCGCGATCTGTTCATGCTGATGTTCAACCGGATGCTGCCGGCACCATCCGTTACGTCGAGGCGCAGCGAATCTCCCTGAAACTGGTTGGTGGAGATCAGGTTGCCCGACGACTGGTAAAGGATGCTGTCGATCCGTGGCAGGCTGAGGTATACCTCTATGGGCTTGTCAAAACTCCTTACCCAGTTGCAGTGGTTTTCGTTGGAGATGGTCAGCGTTTTACCGCTTATATTTGTTTTTATTCCCGGGATGATATTTTTGCCGGCCCTTACCTCAATGGCATATTCGGCAGAATAGGTGAGAAAAACATCAACATTGTCCTGCAGGTTCAGGATGGTGAAAGGGCTTGTTTCCCGTGATTCGGTTGTTACCGGCCCGCTGTTTTTAAAGCAGTGGCCCGGATTAGCTTTTTCGCAGGCATTTGCCATGAGGGCAATCAGTATGAGGCCGGTGTAATATTTTATCTTCACGATCAGTAATATTTAATGTTAAGGTTGTACCCCATGCCGAGGGTGATATAGTCGGCCCTGGCGTAGTGCGCTTTCAGCGTCAGTGATGCGTAGAGGTTGGGGTTCAGATAATACCAGATGGCCAGTTTTTCATAGATGCCCCCCTCGCCCTGGTAGGCCCCGCTGAAATACCCGCCGATGTTAAACATCAGTGATACTTTGTCGATCATGAGCTCCCAGGCGATATTTCCCCCGCTTTTTACAACCGGCAAAAAACTGTCGAGTTCAATACCCCGTCCTTTTTCAATGATCTGGCGGTCGGTGCCGTCATAGCTCAGGTCAAGGCCGATCCCGATCCGGCTCTTGTACGAGACCTGTTTGAGGATGTTGGTATAGATGGAGTAGACCAGGTATTTGCCGCCGATCTCCGCTTCCATGTTCTTGTATCCCATTCCCGCACCGAACTGTACCTGAAAAAATTTCTTTCCGTCGAATTCATAAGGATATAGTTCGGGCATCAGCTTATTTCTCATATACGGGTTATCCTTACTCAGTTTATAGGCCAGCCCTGCATTGACCGAAGGGATGTTAATGCCGTAGTTGGGGGTTTTTATTGATCCGTTCGAAAAGTGCGTCAGGCTGAGGCTGCCCGAAAAATAGAGCCGGTCGATGATCTTCGACCGTATTTCAAAAGAGATGCTTACGGCCGCATTCAGGTGTGAACCGATGGCAGTGTTCTTATAGTTGTCGAGCCTGTGAAAACGCTTGGTCAGATACCCCAGCCCGACGCCTGGTCGGAAGTAAAGGCGTGTGGTCTTGTTGGGACTAAGCGGAAAGTTGATGTAGGGGTATATGGCATGTGCACTTCCGAGATAGGGCGTGGAGCCAAGCGATGAATACCAGTAAGCGATGCCGATAACGGGATAGTCGTACATATATTCCCAGCGGCTTCCGCCAAAGGTTTCTTTTGAAATGCTGATCTCGAAAGAAGGGAAATGCTTGCTGAAGATCTCCATCTCGAGACGGTGTGGGATCAGGAAACCGTATCCTGCCTTCGCTTCTACCATCATGTTCGAGCCGATGTGTTCATGTCTTTTGCCGGGTTGCGACAGGGCAGGTTGCCAGCACAGCAACAAGAGGGCACAGAAAAGAAGGGGCAGGCTGTTGCCTCTTTTCCTGTTCTTCTTGTCAGGGTATGTCGATAATGTAATCATCGGATATGCTATAACGTGAAAAGTGTGCCCTGATGATGCATCAGCGTGGGCAAAAATAAGCATTTATGCTCTTCGTGCGGGCCGGGTATTGTATACGGTCATCCGGAAGCCCGGAGAAAAACATGGGATAATAATGTTTACCTTTGCGCCTTAACAGGAAGAAAGAATATGAAGAAAGAACTTGCCGAATTCGAACGCCTGCTGCAGATCATGGACGAACTCAGGGCTTCGTGCCCCTGGGACAAAAAGCAAACCCTCGAAAGCCTTCGCTATCTCACCATAGAAGAAACTTACGAACTTTCCGATGCCATATTGTCGAACGACCTGGACGGGATTAAAAAGGAGCTGGGCGACCTGATGCTGCACATTGTTTTTTACGCCAAAATCGGATCTGAACTAAATGCCTTCGACATTGCCGGTGTTTTGGAGCATATCAGCGCAAAACTCATTGAAAGGCATCCGCATATCTATGGCGATGAAAAGGTGGCCGACGCCAAGGCGGTAAAGGATAATTGGGAAAAGATAAAGATCAGGAACGAAGGACGGCGGTCGGTACTGGCCGGCGTTCCGCGTTCACTGCCGCCCCTGGTGAAGGCATACCGGATGCAGGAAAAGGCCAGCGGGGTCGGGTTTGATTGGGAGCATACGGGGCAGGTATGGGATAAGGTGCTGGAAGAACTGGCGGAGCTGAAGAAAGAAACCGAAAACCCTGTTCATGAAAAGATGGAGGAGGAATTTGGCGATCTGCTTTTTGCACTGGTCAATTATTCGCGTTTTATTGGCGTGAACCCCGAAGACGCCCTTGAAAGGGCCAACATGAAGTTCATGAGAAGGTTTCAGTATCTCGAGGAACACGCAGCTAAAGAAGGGCGTAAATTGTATGATATGACGCTTGCCGAGATGGATGTATACTGGAATGAGGCGAAGGCGAATGAGCACAACGACTGAGTGTATTCATGGGAATAAAGAATATATGTTTGCTTGCCTGGTTTCTTCAGGTTTTTACTGTTTTTGCGGGCCAGCCCGACAGCCTTTGCTGCAGGCGTGAGGTGAGGCTGAACGGGGCGTATTTTAAATCGTATTTTGCGGACGTGCGTGATGTGGCCGGGGCGCCCATCAGGTGGGACAGAAGGGAGTGGCTTTCTGTAACTGCATTGGCGGGCATTACGCTTGTGGTATATACACAGGATGATGCCCTGCGCGATCTTTTTCAGCGTAACCGCTGGCATGTCGCTGAACAGTCGAGCCGTTATTTTTTTGAACCCCTGGGCAGGGGTGAGGTGATCTTTCCCATGATGGGCGGTGTTACTATTGCCGGACTTGCCACGGGCAATCAGCGGCTAAGCCGGGCAGGGCTCACAGCAGTGAAGGCCATGGCCGTTACGGCTTTGTTCACCCATGCGATCAAGTATGCGGCCCAGCGTTACCGTCCTCATGAATATGATCCTCCCAACCCGCGTATCTGGGAAGGGCCGTTTGGCACTTATACGCATACTTCCTTTCCCAGCGGGCACAGCTCGGTGGTATTTGCCGCAGCAGCTGTGTTTGCCGGAGAATACCGCGATAAGCCATGGGTTCCCGTGCTGGCATATACCCTTGCGTCATTGTCGGCACTGTCGCGTATATACGATGATGAGCACTGGGCAACCGATGTGATCATTGGTTCTGCCCTGGGATTTGGCATTGGCAAACTGGTATACCGCAATACAGCCTGCAGCCCTAAATTAACTGCCCTGCCCGGGGTGTCGGTTTCCGGACAGCCCGGGTTTACCATGATCTATCACCTGCGTTGATGAAAAGATTACTTTTGCCGCGAAACAATATCCGTACCTTATTATTAAATGAAACAGGGATCTGACAAAGATAAATACCGGCCACTGCTTGAATTATTAATGCTTACAGGCCTTGGACTGCTTTTTGTTTTTGTGCTGCAATTTATACCCGGAGGAGAACAGGCTGTGTTTGCCCCCTCCGAAGCCGAAGCGGAAGAAAGCCCGAGGCTTGAATACGGCGTTGAGGTTGATACACTCGAAGTGTTGCGGGATATGGTGAAACGGAACGAGTTTTTGGCTGATATACTGTTGCGTCACGGGGTGGAATATCGTTTGATCGACCGGATTGCCAGAAGCCCGCGTGATGTTTTTGACGTGCGCAGGCTCAGGGCCGGCAATGCGTATTCGGTGATCAGAACCCTTGATACGTTGCCCCGGACATTGTATTTTGCCTACGAGGCTTCGCCTTCGCGATATGTGCTTTTTGATCTTCGTGATTCTCTGCATATCATCCAGGGTGAAAAGGAGGTTGAACGGAGGTTGTCGTCATGCAACGGCACCATCCATTCATCCCTTTGGAATGCCATGCTTGAAAATGATACGGATCCCGGTCTGGCCAATGAGTTATCGGAGATCTTTGCCTGGACCATCGACTTTTTCGGCATTCAGAATGGCGATCATTACCGCGTGCTTTATGAGCAGTTATATGTTGACAGCAAATATGTGGGGTTGGGCCGCGTGATCGCTGCTGCCTTTCATCATGCCGGGCGAGATCATTACGCCTGTTATTTTGTGCAGGACAGCACCGGCGATTACTTTGACGAGGAGGGAGGAAGTTTGCGCCGTACATTTCTGAAGGCTCCGCTGAAGTACCGCAGGATCAGTTCGGGTTTTTCACACAGCCGCATGCATCCGGTACTGAAGTACCGCAGGCCTCATCTGGGCGTTGATTATGCTGCTCCGGCGGGCACTCCGGTGATGTCGATCGGTGACGGCCTGGTTACTTTTGCGGGATGGACAGATCAGGGTGGCTATACCGTGCGGATTAAGCACAATGGCACTTATTCTACCTCATATTGTCATTTTTCGGGTTTTGCCAAAGGGATCAAACAGGGCGTATATGTTAAACAGGGCCAGGTGATCGGATATGTTGGCAGCACGGGGCTTTCCACGGGTCCGCACCTCGATTTCCGTTTTTACAGGAACGGGCAGCCCATTGATCCCCTCAAAGTGAAATCGCCCCCGGCAATGCCTGTTGATTCATCGTATTTCGCGCGTTACCGTGTTTACTGCGACAGCCTGATAAACGTTTTATGGAGCTTGCCGGAGCAAATGCAGTGACCATTCATTATTATTCGGGCAAAAAAAAAGCGGCCGAAGCCGCTTTTTAAGTTTTTACCGGTTCTGTTAGAAGTAGAACAGGAGGTTGATGCTTCCGCCGAGGTTGTCGGTGTCGAGGTGGAACATGCTTCCGCCCGCGGTTTCGAACTCGGTGGTTTCAACTGCGGTTGTCCAAACTTCCGTTTCGGCTTTTCCTTTGCCCTGAGCCATGAAGCCGATTCCCCAGCCGAATTCACCGCCGATGGAGATTTTGGGAGCAAAGAAATACTCAACGCCTACGAATGCGCGAACGCCGAGGCCGAACATCAGGCCATCACTTTCTTTGATGGGCCTGGGGGTGGTTCCGGGGTTGTAGCTTTCACCGCCGAAGTCGTACCAGGTACCTGTGGTGGCCGAGAGGGCGTTGCCGTAGGTGTATTTCACCGAGTTTTCGTTGGCTACCATCAGGCCAGCTTCTGCACCATAGAAGCCCTGTACGCGTCCTGCACCCCTTCTTTTTTCGAGGCCAACGCCAATGTTGAGGGCCATGTTGGAAACGGTCATTTTGTCATCAACCGTTGCCGGGGGCGTTGTTGTTGAGCCGTCCTGTGGAGTCAGGTTTTTAAAAGTTTCGGAGTTGTATCCCAGACGCAGGAAATAACGGTAAGCTGTGTTGGCGTCTTTGAAATACTTTCCGTAGATCGTCATTGGTGTGGGAGCAATGAAATTGAATGCGGGACCCGGGTTGAATGCGTTTGCATTGAACATGTTCCCTACATACTGGAAGAATGGAATGGCGTTGATGCCGATGGCATAATCACCTGCTTCCGGGAGGATCGGTACTCCTTTTTTAGAGGTAAGATCCTGTGCATTAACTACTGCAACTGCACAAATGGCAATCATTAAAGTAAAAATCGCTTTTTTCATAGCACTTAGTTTTAGTTAATAATTGGTCGGTTCAAACCATGTAAAATTAATAATAATTGATTTTTATTGAATGCTAATTTAGTATATTTTATCAAAAAGTAAATGTTTAAAACAAAAATATTTTTTTTAAACAGTTTGAATTAAAGCAAATCCATTGTCGTTCCTGTATTTTCCGGCAATTTATTTTTTTTTCGCATTTTATGCGGAAAGCTGAAAAAGAACAATAAGATCAGGATTACATGGATCAGGATGTCGGGCAGATAAAAACCGGCATAAAAGATCTCCAGTGTCATGAACATAAGGGCTGAGACTGTATAAATATAAAATCCCGGCCAATATAGTTTCCACATCAGGAGGATTCCGGTAAAGGAACCGAAAAAGATCACGAATCCCAGCATGGAAAAAAGGAAAAAATTCAATCCCGACAGATCGTAGATCTGCAGGTATTTATCGAAGATGCCGCTGATACCGCTTGAATAGATCATGCCGGCAAGGAACATGATGGAAAAGAGCATGGTATAGCTGAAGCCGATATAGCATAAAAGCGAAAAGAAGAAGGGCTTTTTAGGCCTGGTAATCCTGTTTTTTTGTTCCCGTGTGTTTTTGCCCATTTCTTAGTGCATAAATTTAAGGTTCTTTGCGTATAAATATACGAACAAAGTGGTTATGATAATATTCAGCAGCGGGTTTGTTTCACTTCCGAAATACAGCAGTGGTATTGCGAGCATGGCGAGTTGCGAGGCCGTATAGATGTGGAACCCGGTTTTGCGCAGGTTCCACATCAGTATTGCCCCTGCCAGAGATAATGCCGACAGAATAAATGAAATGAAGAAAAAGTCTCTTGGGGCCTGTAGCAGGAAACCGGCTTCGGGCATGTTTCCGTAAGCTGTGCGCATCACTTCCAGGGATTGCTCATAGTTAACAGAAACGGCAAAAAACCCGGTTACACTCATTCCGCTGAAGATAAAAGTAAGGATGCAAAGGATGCTCAGCAGTGTGGGGCGTTTATTTGTATGCTCCGGTTTAGGGTTTTCTTCCATGGTTTTGGGCAACAGGCTGATTTCAGGGGACTTTTTTCAGAGGCATTTGTTATTCGAGGCTTCCCGTGATCTTTTCCACCTCTTCGAGGATCTCGCAGGATTTTATCAGTTGTTTCATGGTATTATGGTCGTCGTATAGCGGCCGGTCAACATCAAGGAATTCAACATATTTTCTGACCACTTCTTTTGCTTTCGTCACTCCGTGGCCGAATTTGTATTCCCTGAAGTCGAGGGCCTGTGCTGCGGCCATGATCTCAATGCCAAGAATGCCATAGGCATTGTCGAGGATCTGGAAATTTTTAATGGCGGTGTTCATGCCCATGGAGACGAAGTCTTCCTGGTCGGCGGCGGCGGGTATGGACTGTATGGATGCCGGGGCCGAGAGGATCCTTTGTTCCACGATTTGCATATCGGCTGTATACTGGCTGAGCATCAGCCCCGAGAACATGCCTGCTCCTTTTGTGAGGAATGCCGGCAGGCCGACACTCAGTGCGGGGTTGTTAAGCCTGTTCATTCTGCGTTCCGAGAGAACGCTGACCATGGTGACGGCGATGCCGGCCATGTCCATGGGCAATGCCACGGGCGAACCCTGAAAGTTGGCTCCGGAAAGTTGCAGGTTTTCTTCGGGGAAGAAGATGGGGTTGTCGCCCACCCCGTTCAACTCGATTTCCACTTGTGAGCGGGCAAATGCGAGGGCATCGTGTGCGGCGCCGATCACCTGGGGTGTGGAGCGCATCGAATAGGCGTCCTGCACCTTACATTTGATACGGCCTTCTTTCAGGTCGCCGCCATCCACGAGTTTGTTGATGGCTGCTGCGCTTCTGACGGCACCTTTGAATCCCCTCACTTCGTGGATCCTGGCATTATAGGGTTTCATGTTGGCTTTCAGGGCTTCGAGCGACATGGCTGCGCCGATCTCTGCCTGCTTGAGCCAGTTGTTGGCATCGTACAGGAAGATGGCGCTCATGGCGGTCATGACGTTGGAGCCGTTGATGGTGGCCAGCCCGTCGCGGGCCTGCAGGCCGGGCACGGGGATCCCGGCACGTTTGAGGGCTTCGTGGCCTTCATAGAGTTCTCCCTGGAAGTATGCTTTGCCTTCGCCCATCATGAGCAGGGCGATCTGCGACATGGGGGCGAGGTCGCCGCAGGCTCCCACGGAACCTTTCTGGCAAACCCAGGGCGTAACGCCCTTGTTGAGCATGTCGACCAGGGTTTGGGTGATTTCCGGCCGGCAGCCTGAATTGCCATGGGCATGAACGTTTATCCTGCCAAGCATGGCTGCCCGTACATGCTCAAGAGGCATGGGGTCGCCGATACCGGCGGCATGGTTGTAGATGAGGTATTTCTGGAAATCCTTTACCTGGTCATCGTTGAGCACCACTTCGGAAAACTCCCCGATGCCGGTATTTACGCCATACATGATCTCCCGGGCTTCGATTTTCTTTTCGAGCATGGCCCGGCAGGCGATGATCCTTTTGACTGCATCGGGATGCAGTTCCACTTTTTCGTTATGGCGGGCCACATTCACTACGTCCTCGATGCGCAGCCCGGCACCTTTTATTACCAATGTCATAATATTGTTTTCTTTGAATAAATAATATGTATATCAAACTGATTTTTTGGCCGGTAGATTTCAGGCCACGGGAAAGATCCCTGCGGAATCCTCATCAGCAAAAAAGGGAAGTGCGGTTGATCTTGATCTTGAATTTCAGGATCCAGTTGGCTGTGATGCCGTTGCTACTGTTCATGCGTACAAATTTACAAATTATGTTAACGCCTCTGATGCTGCAGTAATATTTCTGTCATCTCCGTTTCGCTCAGCAGTTGTTGTTCGCCGTTTTTCATGTTTTTCAGCATGAATTTGCCGTTTTTGATCTCATCGGGGCCTGCCATCACGATATGGGCCACCCCTTTATTATTCGCCCAGGCAAGTTGTTTTTTAATTTTTACCGGGTCGGGAAACATTTCTGCCACAATGCCGGCCTGCCGCAGCCTGTTCACCACGGGCAGGCAATATCCGGTTTCTTCATCGCCGAAGTTAACGAACATTACCGAAGGCGTTAAGTGGAATGATTCTTCAAAGGCGCCTGATTCGGCCATTACATCGTAAATCCGGTCGGCGCCGAATGAAATCCCTACCCCTGAAACGCCTTCGAGGCCAAATACCCCGGCAAGGTTGTCGTAACGGCCGCCCCCGCAGATGCTGCCCATGGGGATATCAGCGGCTTTTACCTCAATAATGGCGCCGGTGTAATAGTCAAGCCCGCGCGCCAGTGTCAGGTCGAGCCCGAACTTTGCTTTCAGGCCGAGGTCTTTCAGGTGGCGCATGATCGTCATGGTTTCTTCACAACCCTTCGTCCCGGCAGGGGAATCTTTCAGGATATGCGTGAGGGTTTTGAACTTTTCTTTCAGGGTCCCCTCAAGGGTCAGTATGGGTTGCAGTTTTCCGATGGCTTCGGCCGAAACACCCCTGCCCAGCATTTCCTCATTCACTTTTTCAAGACCGATCTTTTCGAACTTGTCGATGGCCATGGTGATATGGTTGAAATTCCTTTCCTCCCCGATGACTTCGGCAATGCCCGCAAGGATCTTCCGGTTGTTGATTTTTATCATGACCGTGATGCCCAGGGCAGCAAAAACGTCATCGATGATCTGTATCAGTTCAACCTCGTTCAGCAGTGAATCGCTGCCGATCACGTCAACGTCGCACTGAAAGAATTCGCGGTAGCGGCCGCGCTGTGGTTTGTCGGCACGCCAAACGGGTTGTATCTGGTAGCGTTTAAAGGGAAAGGAAATTTCGTTTCTATGCTGAACCACGTAGCGTGCAAAGGGAACAGTGAGGTCGTACCGAAGGCCTTTTTCGCTGATGAACCTGGTCAGCGACTGGCTGTTTTTTGCGGCAAGCAAGGTATCATCAGCTTTCTGCAGGTAATCGCCTGAGTTCAGTATCCTGAAGATCAGCCGGTCGCCTTCTTCGCCATATTTGCCTGTAAGGGTTGACAGGTTTTCCATGGCCGGGGTTTCGATGGGCTGGTAACCATAAATATTGAATATTTTCCGTATGCTGTCGAAAATATAATTCCTTCGCTCCATTTCTGCGGGGGAGAAATCGCGTGTGCCTTTGGGGATGGATGGTTTCTTCTGTTCCGCCATGCTGGTTATTTTGCATACAAAAGTAAGGATTTTAATGATAAGCAAGGCCGGGCGGTTCATGAAACCCGGCAGCGCATCCTGTTTATTCCGGGGGAGTGCCGTCTGTTCTGCCCACCCGTGAATAGCAGAAAAATAATATCTTTGCAGCCAGCCCGAAAGCCTTCATGAAGATACTCCAGATAGCCAACAAGGTGCCTTACCCTCCCCGGGATGGCGGATCGATAGCTACTTTATCCATGACGAAAGGATTTAGCCGGCTGGGCCATGAGGTGAGCGTGCTGGCCATGAACACCTCCAAACACCGCATCAGGGCAGCGGACATTCCGGCTTCACTTTCGGCGAAGATCCGTTTTATACTGGAGGATGTGGATACCGGCATATATCCGCTGAAAGCATTGCAAAACCTTTTATTTTCGGGGATGCCATACAATGCCGAGCGTTTTGTGACCAAAGGATTCAGTGCAAGGCTGAAAGAGCTGCTCCTGGCCGAGCATTTCGATGTGATACAGTTAGAGGGGCTTTACCTGACCCCCTATGTTCCCCTTATCAGGTTGCACAGCAATGCCCTGCTGTCGATGCGATCGCATAATATCGAGCATGAAATATGGCATCGCAGCTACCTGAATTGCCACGGACTCAAAAAATTCTATACCGGGGTCATTGCAGCACGCGTAAAGCGGATGGAGGTCGGTTCACTGAATGATTATGATGTGATGGTTCCCATTACACCGCGCGATGCAGGCATCATGCGGTCGCTGGGTTGCCGGATCCCCTTGCATGTGGCTCCTGCCGGGATCAATATGGATGATTTTCGGGGATATGATAAAAAGCCGTTATTTCCTTCTTTGTTTCATATCGGCGCACTCGACTGGTCGCCGAACCAGGAAGGGCTTGCATGGTTTTTTGAGCACTGCTGGCCGGTTCTGCACCGGCAGTATCCCCAACTGCGCTTTTTCATTGCAGGCCGGAACGCACCCGAACATATCCGGCGCATCGACAAACCCAATGTGGTCTTTCTGGGCGAAGTGGATAATGCTTACACTTTCATGGAAGAAAAGGCCATCATGGTCGTGCCCCTTCTGACGGGCAGCGGCATGCGCATCAAGATCATCGAAGGCATGGCGCTTGGCAAGAGCATTGTGAGCACTTCCATCGGTACCGAAGGCATCGGTACCACACACGAAAGGGATATCATCATTGCCGACGGCCCCGAAAATTTTATCAGGGGGATCGCCGACCTCCTTGATAATTTTGATAAATTTGAGGCCATTGGCAGAAATGCCCGTGCATTTATTGCCGAAAACTATGATAATGTATCTATAACCGAAGCCCTTGCAGGCTTTTATACGGAACACATCTGATGGTAGTGCTGGCTGTTATCTTCTGGTTGTCGGTTTTCCTGGTTTTTCATACATACCTGTTTTACCCGCTGATACTTGAAGTGCTTGCTTCCGGCAGGAAGGGGAACCGGATGGTTTATGAACGGGATGACGGGCTGCCCTTTGTTTCGGTGATCATCTCCGCATTTAATGAAGAAGAGGTTATTGCAGAAAAGATAGAGTGCATTTTTGCCGGTGATTATCCGCCGGACCATTTTGAGGTGCTGATCGGTTCAGACAATTCGGTTGATGGCACAGCCGGTATCGTAAGCGACTACCTGCCGCGTTATCCCAGTCTCAGGTTCTGGGATTTTGTCATCAGGCGGGGGAAGCAAAATGTGGTGAATGAGCTGGTGGAAGAATCGGCCGGCAGCATCCTCATTTTGACCGATGCCAATGTGATGTTCGACAAAAGCACCATCTTTAACCTGGTGAGGCATTTTAAAAACCCCGCCATTGGCCTGGTCGATTCAAATATGATCAACAAGGGCCTGAAGATCGAAGGCATTTCATACCAGGAAAAGGCATACATCTCGCGCGAGGTTCGTATTAAAAATATGGAAGGCCGGTTGTGGGGTACGATGATGGGGCCTTTCGGGGGGTGTTACGCCATTCGCAGGGAGGATTATTCGCCTGTTCCCCCCAATTATCTGGTCGATGATTTTTATATCAACATGAAGATCTTCGAAAAGCGGAAGCAGGCCATCAATGATCTTGAAGCCCGGGTTTTTGAGGATGTTTCAAACGTGTTGCGCGATGAGTTGCGGCGCAAGGTCCGCATCGCCACCGGCAACTGGCAGAACCTGCGTACTTTTTCGGGATTGCTCTTGAGGAAGAATCTGGGTTTCTGTTTTTTGTCGCACAAGGTGCTTCGCTGGCTGGGCCCCTTTTTCATCATCGCCGCTTTACTGGCCAACATCGCGCTTGCCTTCCATTCCTGCTTTTACCTTCTGTTGCTTGGCTTTCAGGTTTTACTCCTTCTCCTGCCATTATTTGATGCCATCCTTAAGGCGATGGGGATACATATTAAAATATTAAGGCTGGTCACTCACTTTTACGCCATGAACCTGGCGTTGCTTATCGGCTTTTTCCGATCATTCCGAAGGATCAGCAAGGGGACCTGGGATCGTACGCCCAGGAATCAGTAGGCGGACAAGACTTATTCAGGTATCCCCGATCACTGTCTGACTTTTCTTTTTAAAAATTGTTCGAACCGGCGTTTCCAGATGTCGAAATCCAGCAATGGGCTGTCGGAGGTGGCCTTGATGGTCAGGAAGATGCCCAGTGGCAGCAGTACTACCGATGCCACCCACATGCCGAAGGGGATGCTTACGGCACCGGCAACGGCTGATTTTTCACCGGTGATGGTGATGATATGGAAGAGAACGAAAAAGAGCACCGACATCACTACCGGCAGCCCCAGTCCGCCTTTGCGGATGATGGCGCCCAGGGGGGCACCGATAAAGAACAGCACCAGGCAGGCAAAGGAAAGGGTAAACTTCCTGTGCCAGGCAACCTTGTGTTTGGCAAGCCATTCGCGCTTGCTTTCCTGGTCGTTTCGCTGCCATTCGATGTTGCTTTTAATGCTGCGGGCTTTGTTTGTGGCACGCTGAACGATCCGCAGTTTGTCGGCCTTTCTGAACCCGGCCAAAGGGCCTGCCAGGCTATCGGACCCAGCCAGACTGCCGGTTGCCGCCAAGCTGTCGAAACGGCTGCTGTCAATCCCCGTATAATAGTTGTAATGCCTGTTAAAAGCTTGCGCAAAATCTTTTTTCTTCCGTAAATCCTGAAGTCCGAGCGAATCGATGGCCTCCTTGAGCTGGGTGAGGTTGAGCATCGAATAATTGTTTTTAAAAAGATTTTCATCGGTGCGGGTCATGGCAAAGCCGGAAAGGTCAAAGCGCCGGTACTGCTCCCCGAACTTTGTTTTCTGGAATTGTCTTTTCTGCGGATAATCCTTCTGGTCGTGCAGCTCGGTATAGTTGTATCCGCTGAAAAGGTGGAAGATAAGGTAACGCCCGTCGGCGGTCGATTCCATGTATCCCGAGTCGGCCACGGTCATGTCGGTATTTCCCTTTTTTTCGGAGTGATTATAGATGATCACATCGCGGATCGTTTTTCCGTTCTTGTCTTTTTCTCCAACCCTGATAACGAAATTGTCGATGCCTTTATAGAAAACACCTTCGGTGATGTCGAGGGCGAGTTTTTGCTTTCGCACATCATAAAGCAAGGATTTGAATTTAAGGTTGGCAATGGGCAGCACATTGTTTGAAAAATAGAACGCAATGCCGCTGATGACGATGGAGACAATGATGAGCGGGCGCATGATCTTCCATAGGGAGATCCCCGACGACTTCATGGCAACCAGTTCATAGTGTTCGCCCAGGTTGCCGAAGGTCATGATGGACGACAGCAGGATGGCCAGCGGTAGTGCCAGGGGCACGAAGGTGGAAGAGGCATAGAAAAGAAGTTCCAGTACAATATACCATTCAAGCCCCTTGCCCACCAGATCATCGATGTATTTCCAGAGGAACTGCATCAGCAGGATGAAGAGGGCCACAAAGAAGGTGAGGATGAGCGGCCCCAGGTATGAGCGTAAAACCAGCAGGTATACCTTTTTCATAAAGAGTAAATGCATCGCGGGCCAATATATTGCACGGTCTGCGACAATAATGCAAAATTAGCAAATTACCCTTAGCCCGTACATCCGGTTACCCGTAACTTGTTTAAACATTACCATGAATCTGGATACAGCGGTCAGCGCAAATGCAAATATTCATATTTTTGCCATTATGAAACTGATAGAAGTAACAGATAAAAAAACCAGAAAGCAGTTTCTGGACATGCCAAGGCGGCTTTACCGGAACGATAAGAACTGGGTTTGCCCGCTCGACAGCACCATTGAGTCGATCTTCGATCCCCAAAAGAATGCTTTTTTCAAGCATGGCGACGCTATCCGGTGGATACTTGTTAATGAGGACGGAAAACTGATCGGGCGCGTGGGCGCGTTCTATGATGAAAGGAAGTCGGCGAACTATGACCAGCCAACCGGGGGCATGGGTTTTTATGAATGCATTGATGATATGGATGCTGCTTTTATGCTTTTCGATGCCTGTAAAAAATGGCTGGAAAAGCTGGGGGCTGAAGCCATGGACGGGCCCATCAATTTCAGCGAAAACGACAATTTCTGGGGCCTGCTTGTCGAAGGGTTTATCCAGCCAAGTTACGGGATGAACTATAATATGCCATATTACCAGAAGCAGTTTGAGGCTTATGGCTTTTATACCTATTACGAGCAGGTGTCGAGCCATCTCAACCTGCGTGAACCTTTTCCAGAGCGTTTCTGGGTTATTGCCGGCCGGATCATGAACCGGCCGGGCTATACCTTCAAACATTTTGAATACAAGCATGCCGAAAAGTATCTTTCCGACCTGATCAGTGTTTACAACCAGGCCTGGGTCTTTCATGAGCATTTCCAGCCACTGGAAAGGAAGGTTGTTCTCGACAGCCTGCGAAAGGCAAAACCCATCCTTGTTGAAGAGTTCATCTGGTTTGCCTACCATGAGGATAAGCCCATCGCTTTTCTGGTCATGCTTCCTGATCTGAACATGATCCTGAAACACCTCAACGGGAAGATGCACCTCTGGAATAAGATCCGTTTCATGTATTATAAATGGAGCAAGGCCATCACGCGTTCGCGGATAACCGTAATGGGAGTTGTTCCGCAATACCAGCGGCTGGGCATAGAATCGGCCATCTTCAAGCACCTGGATATCGTAATGAAAAAACGGCCGCATTACGACACCATTGAACTCTCATGGGTGGGCGATTTCAATACCAAGATGCGTGCGCTGCACGAAGCCGTAGGTGGCCACTTTGCCATGCGGCACTATACTTTGCGCAAGCTTTTCGACCCTGAAAAGGAGGCCAGAAGATCGGGTTTCATCCCAATGGGAGCTGGAAAGGAATGATATTTTTGATGTTGGGCCAAGCAACCTGCATGCATTTTTTTCTGTCTGTTTTATAAGAGGTATTAACAAAATGATTAACTTCGCAACACAATAATATATTTATTCAGCAAAAAATATAATTTTGTATAACCTAATCCATGTTTAACTAAAACTTTTTTTACAATGAAAAAATTATTACTCCTTAGCCTGGTTCTTTGCATCGGTGTGATTGCCTACGGCCAGAATGCACCCGCCCTTAGCAAGGACCTGCTGAACAAAACAGCAGAGGCAACATTTATCAAAGGTACCGATGATGCCACCAATTTCGAGAATCCGGTGAACATGCTCAGAAGTGCCGGGGCTTATGGCCCGCTGGAATCCCAGCTTGGCATTACCTGGTACGACCTGTTCTCGAACAAATTCATCGGCGACCGTTTCTACCGCTGGGACGACGGCACCATGGCCGCAGTATGGATCTATGGTATTGAAGCCACCGCTTTCCCCGACAGGGGTACCGGCTACAACTATTTCGACGGTTCAAGCTGGGGCCCCGAACCCACTATGCGTCTTGAGACCGTTAAAACAGGATGGCCCAATATTCATGCCTGGGGCTCTGATGGTGAAATCGGTGTTTCGCACAATGGCGTTACCAGCCTTGAAATCTTCAACCGTGAAACCAAGGGCAGCGGTGCCTGGACACAGACCAACTTTCTCGGACCTGCCGGCATCGAGAATGACCTGACCTGGCCGAGAATAATTACTTCGGGTGAGAACAACGAAGTGATCCATATGGTGGTCAACACATATGTTGAATATCAGGGTCAGCCAACAGCATTGCTCTATTCACGTTCAGAAGACGGCGGTGCAACCTGGGATCCCCACAATGTGGTGATGGAAGGTACAGGCCCCAATGATTATTTCGAAATTGCCGCTGACGAGTATACCATGGCTGCCCGTGGCAATACCGTTTGTGTGCTGCTCGGAAGCGCCTGGCACGACCTTTTCTATATGAGGTCCGACGACAATGGCGAAACCTGGGATAAGGTAATCGTTTGGGAACATCCCTATCCGTTCTTCGACTGGAATACCACCATTGCCGATACCACTTTTGCAGTCGACAACTCAGCACACCTGACCATTGATTACGACGGCCACGTGCATGTTGTATTCGGCATTACCAGGGTTGCCCACTGGGAAGTAGGGACTACCTACAACTATTACCCCTATGTTGACGGTGTTGGTTACTGGAACGACATGATGGATCCTTTCTCCAACGAACTCAATGCCCTTGCTCCCCCGCAGTACGGCTATCCCGATACGGAGCTGATCGAAGACTATAACTATATAGGCTATATGCAGGATGTTGACGGCGACGGCGTGATCACCCTCGCTGATGAGATCGTCAGCTACCGCCAGCTCGGCCCCTCAACCATGCCTTCCATCACCGTTGATGAATTCGGCTACAGGTACGTGGTCTTCTCCTCGACCACCGAAACTTATGTGAACGAACCCTATAACTACAAACACCTTTGGGCAAGGGGTTATGACAATGCCACCGGCAGTGAGCAGTGGGGCGATTTCATGGATCTTACCGAAAGCATCGTTCATATATTCGACGAATGCGTACATCCCATCCTGGCCAGCAACACGGATGATCACATCCATTATATCTACCAGGTTGACATCACCCCGGGTCTTGCCCTGGATGATGACCATGCCTATCAGGAAAACCGCTGGCTTTATGGCATGCTCCCCAAAACCGAGCTCACCCCAAGCTGGACCGGTGTAGGTGTGGAAGAAGTTGCCGCCATCGACAACTCAAAGGTGTCGCAGAACTATCCCAACCCCTTCAGCGGAACCACCAATGTTACCGTTCAGCTTGAAAAAGCATCTGAACTGTCGCTCGTGGTTACTAGCATGACCGGACAGAAAGTGATCGAGATCAACAAAGGACAGGTTCCTGCTCAGACCCACACTTTCACCATCGATGCTTCGAGCCTTCGCTCAGGGATCTATTTCTACACGGTAACCGCCGGCGAAAGCCAGGTAACCAGGAAGATGATCGTTGAATAAACATTCAGTTAAAATATGTAAAAGCCCCGTGATGAGCGGGGCTTTTTTTTTATTCTGACTTGCGCCGCCTGCCGTTATTGTTGTATCTTTACTTTTTGCAAAATTCCATGTTTAACCAAAAATCAATAAAATGAAAAAAACAGTACTCATTTTCCTGCTTGTTGCTTTCACGCTATCGATGGCAGCTCAGCAGGCAACGCCACCAAAGTCGCAGATCAACAAAGCCGTAAAAACCGAATACAGGCTGCCTGTTGAAAAGCAAAATGTGTTTGTGAATGATGTCAACTACACCACACGCAATGTTGCCGTTGCCCCCAATGAGGCAATTATCGGCAATACCTGGTACGACTTTCAGACAAATGCTTCGCTCAATAACCGCTTTTACCGCTATGATGACGGCACCATGGCAGCCGTATACACCATGGGTTTCGAGGCTGCGGTATTTCCCGACAGGGGGACCGGCTACAATTTCTATAACGGCGTGGAATGGGGTCCGTATGCCACAACCCGTATAGAGACAGTGAAGACAGGATGGCCCAGTTATTCTCCCTTCGGCTCCGACGGGGAGATAATCCTAAGCCACAATTTCCCCACAAACCTTGTATATAATACACGTGAAACAACAGGCATCGGCGACTGGACAGAGAATGCCTACCTGGGATCCACCGGGCCTCCCGCCCTTGCATGGCCCAGGATGATCGCCTCCGGCCCCGATATGCTTGGTATCCACCTGCTGGCAAACTCCTATGAAGCCTATCAGGGCATGACCACTGCCGTGGTCTATTCCTATTCACCCGACGGGGGTGACACATGGACCATTGAGAATGCCCTCCTCGATGGCATGGGCCCCGGTGATTACATGGACCTGGGTGCCGATGAATATGTGTTTGCCTATCCCCGTGGCAATACCCTCGCTTTCCTCATGGCCAGCGCCTGGCACGACCTTTTCATCATGAAATCCACCGACAATGGTGATACCTGGGAAAAGATCATTGT
>CAYOLA010000087.1:0-11012 GCA_964404735.1 uncultured Bacteroidales bacterium | reverse complement strand
TTACCGCAGTTACTTTGCTGCAATTCATGAATTCAAAGAACGACAAACCATTAAATCACTTAAAATATGCGTTGGCAAATTAAACCGCACAACGCGTTAAGAAATAATTAAAGATCAGTTAAACCACCAAAGGAGTGACCGGAATACTTTTGTTTCAAAATCACAAACCAAGAATCATTCCCTATGAAAAAACTATTTACGCTTTTGTTCATGGTGTCGGCTGTGTTGCTTACCCATGCCCAGCAAAGGGGTCAGATCGCAGGCCGTGTCAGTGATTCTGAAAACCTGGCAATGCCCGGAGCCAATGTTTACGTCGAAAGTCTGAAAACGGGCGCCGTTTCTGACGTAAACGGCGATTACACCATTGTGGATGTGCCGGCAGGTACTTATGAAGTAAGCATCAGCTATATCGGCTACCAGGAAGAACGCCAGACAGTAACGGTTACAGCAGGCAGGGTGGCAGTAGCCAATTTCAGGATGAAGCCCGGCATCATGCTGGGGGAAGTGAAGATCGGTGCCAGTCTTCAGGGCCAGGCAAAAGCATTGAACCAGCAAAACAACAATCCCAACATTACCAATGTTGTTGCTTCCGACCAGGTAGGGCGCTTCCCTGACGCCAATATCGGCGATGCCCTTAAAAGGCTTCCGGGCATCAATGTTGAGTATGACCAGGGAGAAGCGCGTTTTGGACTGATCAGGGGTACTGAGTCACGCTATAATTCGGTTATGATCAATGGTGAGCGGATCCCGTCGGCAGAAGCGGAAACCAGATCGGTACAACTGGACCTCATTCCTTCTGACATGATACAATCCATTGAGGTAAGTAAAACCCTCACACCAGATATGGACGGGGATGCCATCGGTGGTTCTATTAATTTAGTGACCAGAAGTAACCCTGTCGGCTTTCGTTTGTCGGGCACCTTAGGGTCTGGCATAAATATGCTGAGCCGCAAGCCGATCTGGCTCGGCTCCATCGTTCTGGGCGATCGTTTCGCCGATGACAGGATCGGGATCATGTTCAGCGCCTCTGTTTATGACCATTACCTTGGTTCTGATGATATTGAAGCAGAATGGTCGTACGATGACGCCAACGACAATGGGAAATACGACGAAGGTGAAGATGTATGGACCAGCGATGTCCAGGTCAGGCAATATGTTATCCAGCGCATCAGGCGCAGCCTCTCCCTGTCGTTCGATTATAAATTCGATGAAAACAACATCATTTACCTCACCGGCATGTATAATAGCCGCGATGATTACGAAAACCGGTTTCGCTTACGTTATAAAGATATTGAAGAAAAAGACGGGGAATGGATCAGTGAGATCCGTCGGGAAGTCAAAGGTGGTTCAAACCTGACCAAAAATGCACGCCGTGAAGACCAGAAAACCAGGTTTGCAAGTATTGGGGGCGACCACTTCTTCGGTGATGTGGCACTCGACTGGTCGTTCTCATATGCCAGTGCCTCCGAAAGCCGTCCACAGGAAAGATACCTTTCGTACAGGGGCAAAAAGATCCCGGTAGGAGTAAATCTCAGCGACACGGAAAAACCACAGATCTCGGTTCTCGACCCAAATTTTGCCGATCTGAACAATATGACCGACAATGACGGTGACTACTACTGGGGGCTGCATGAACTCACACAGGAGAACCAATGGACCGAAGACAAGGACGCCAACTTCAGGATCAATATAGAAATCCCCCTGTTAAGCGGCAATTTCAAGAACTCCGTTAAATTCGGCGGAAAATACAGGTTTAAAAAGAAAGTGAGGGATAACAATTTTTATGAATTCGAGCCGGTGGATGAACATGGCTTTGACACATGGGCATTGGGTAACCTGGTTGATATGAGCAAGGATAATTTCCTTGCCGGTGATTACAGTGCCGGAAATTTTGTTTCGGAAAGATATCTTGGCGGGCTTCCGCTCGGAAACGGCTACGATGCTTACGAAGCTGAGGAAAACCTGGAGCAGCTTGCCGGCAATTTCAATGCCCGCGAAGAAGTTATTGCCGGTTACATCATGCTGAAACAGCAATTTGGCCAGCGCCTCAGCGGTATTTTTGGCGTCCGATTCGAAAATACCATCAACAAATCCTATGGTTACCAGCACAATGTTGATCCCGAAGGGGATGAATCAATTACACAAACGCCGGAACAGGAAACCAAATACCTGAGCACACTGCCGGCCGTGCTTCTGAATTACAGGATGAACAGTAATACCGTTTTCAGGGCTTCATGGACCAATTCCCTTGCCCGTCCGGACTATTACGACCTGGTGCCTTACCGCGAGATAAACCAGGAAGACAATGAAATTGTGATTGGCAATTCCGACCTGGTTCCTACCACTTCCATGAACCTCGACTTCATGGCTGAGCGGTATTTCCGCTCGGTAGGGATCATTTCCGGGGGGGTATTTTACAAAAGCATTGATGATTTTATCATTGGCCTGACCCGCTTTGACCATGAGTTCGAAGGAAATGTATACGATATATTCACCCAGCCCATCAATGGCGGTTCGGCAACCCTGCTTGGCGTTGAGGTATCGTTCCAGCGGCAGTTCGATTTCCTGCCGGGAGCCCTGAAAGGTTTTGGGGTTTTCCTGAACTATACCTTCACCAATTCAAGCGTTGACGACTTCCTGGTGCCCGGCCGCGAGGATGAAGACATGGCCCTGCCCGGGTCGGCCAAGCATACCGGCAATGCATCCCTTTCATATGAATATAAGGGCTTTAACATCAGGGCTTCGTCCAATTTCTCCAGTGCCTTCGTTGAGGCAGGTGAAGTGGGTGAAGAAGCATTTTTCGACCGCTATTACGACAATGTATTCTATCTCGACCTGAATGCTTCATATGCCGTTACCAAACAGTTCAGGATCTTTGTTGAGGCAAACAACCTAACCAACCAGCCGTTACGTTATTACCAGGGCGTAAGGGAAAGGCTTATGCAGGCCGAATATTATAACGCCAGGATTACCGCGGGCGTTAAGTTCGACATCTCTAAATAATTCGCTTAGTTTTACGTTATGCATTCCGGGCACTTTGCCCGGGATGCTTTTATTAATTTAAGAATTCAATCTACCATGAAACAGATTAAACAAATAATACCGCTTTCACTGGTGTTTTTTCTAATGTTGTCATGCGGCAACATATCCGAAAATGGCACTGATACAAGAAATAAGGAGAAAAACCGGGAATCCACTGCTATTGAGGTTACAGCCGACCTGCAAACGGAACCGGTCAGGGATACGGCCGATGCGGCTGATGATCCGGCCATCTGGATCCATCCCGAAAATCCGGAAAAATCCCTGCTTATTGGCACCAACAAAAAGCGCGGATTAGCCGTTTATGACCTGCAGGGCAGGGAAGTATTCTTTGCACCACTCGGGAGGGTCAACAATGTAGACGTACGCTACAATTTCCCGCTGAATGGTGAAAAGGTGGATATTGTCGCAGCCAGTAACCGCACAAACAACACACTCAGCATCATGCGAATCATGGGAGAAAGCGGCGAATTGCAAAACATAGCAGCTAATGAAATCATCTCCGGTGTGGATGAGGTATACGGCTTCTGCCTTTACCACAATAAAACCGAAGGACGCTATTATGCCATCGTTAACAGCAAGAGCGGCATGGTGGAGCAATGGCTGCTCGAAGCCGGTGAGGCAGGATTGATCACCGCCGCACTTGTCAGGTCTTTCGAGGTAGGAGGACAAACCGAGGGCTGCGTGGCCGATGACGAAACAGGTTTATTGTACATCGGGGAAGAAGAGCGCGGAATTTGGAAATATTTTGCCGATCCGGATAAAGGCAATGACAGGACCCTGGTCGACGATATGTCGAACCCGAACCTGGAAGCCGATATCGAAGGCCTGGCCATATACTACGCCGAAGGCGGTAAAGGATACCTGATCGCCTCCAGTCAGGGTAACAACAGTTTTGCCGTTTATAACCGAACAGGAAAAAATGAATACCTGGGCAGTTTTGTCATTGCCGGAGCGGCCGGCGGCATCGACGGCACCGAAGATACCGACGGCATTGATGTGATCAACATGGCGATGGGCTCTGCTTTTCCCAATGGGTTTTTCATTGCCCAGGATGGATATAATGAAGAAGCGGGTGTTATCATCAGCCAGAACTTCAAGCTTGTTGCCTGGGAAAAGATCGCAGGGGCTTTTACGCCTGCTTTGCTAATCGACAACAGCTATAACATCAGGGATTAGTCTTCAGGGCGTGCAGCCGTTAATAAAAAGGCCAGGTCTCAGCCAAGGAGGTTTTCGATACGTTCAATATAGTCGAGCGAATCATCTTCATGAAATTCCAGTTCCGGCACCGACCGCAA
The DNA here is from genome assembly GCA_964404735.1 of uncultured Bacteroidales bacterium. Taxonomy (GTDB): domain Bacteria; phylum Bacteroidota; class Bacteroidia; order Bacteroidales; family B18-G4; genus B18-G4. The sequence goes on along the minus strand of CAYOLA010000087.1, from coordinate 6,675 downwards.
TTGTTTGCTGACACGGTTCCCCAGTTTATATTTTATCTCCCCGGCATGCCGGCGTATGTTTTCGAGCAACTGCCCCTTATCGGGGGTTGCAAAAAGACTGAGGTAAACCCTGGCAAGAGAAAGGTCGCGGCTCACATGAACCTTGGTAACCGTGATCATGGCTCCGCCAAAGTAACGACGCGCCTCTTCCCGGAAAATGTCGCCCAGGTCGCGCTGAAAAAGCCTGGATATTCGTTGTTGCCTTTTCGATTCCATACTGCAAAGTTAAGAAAAAGGCCGGCTGCTGATGCAACGGCCGTGCAGTTTCTGTTCAGGGTGTCTTTTCGGACGGAATAATTTTTTCAGGGAGTTGTTTCATCCCTTTCAGGTAATACACAAAGCCATTCAGCACATGCCGGCCATTCCGGTAAACCGGGATGGTATCAGCAGGCTCAACCGAATTGAAATACGGGCCGTACATGGATACAGGATCCCTGAAATCACGGCTCACGGTAATATACCAGGCATCCATGCCCAACTCAAAGCCGCCCCTTTTCTGCGTGATCCAGGCATATTTATGCAATCCGTCGAGACTGCCAAGCCCCAGTACCCTGATACCAAGCGGCCCGGCAAGGTAATAATCGATATTGGCTGCCGGGAACCAGCGGTGGCTGATAACCGGGCTGAAGGGATGAATGCCTTTCCCTTCCTTTTCCTTTTCAACGGTCTGCCGGAAACCATCAGCCAGTTGTTTCCAGCCGTACATATCGAGGCTCACATCATTTTTGCCCAGATTTTCGGGGCGGGTGCCCGGATCGTTATAAAGCACTCCGTACCTCACCTGCAGCAAGCCGAGGGAAATTACCAGCGCCACGACAGCCAAAGAAGCGACGATCGCAGGCGGAAAAAGCCTTTCACGTCCCTTCTTCATTTCGCGCCGGCGGATGTAAGCGGCTGAAAAAATAATGAGGGTAGTCCAGGCCGGGCCCGTCCAGTGCGGCAGGGTATGACGGAAAAGTGCAAAAAACAGGAAAATCAGGATAGGCGGCAATGCAATGAGCAGGATCAGGCGGCCGTTTTCCTTACCAATAAAGCTTTTCCCCCTGAAAAAAGCGATCATGGCAATGATGCCCAGTACAAAATTTACCGGATTGTTATACAAGGCCTGGCCGCCCACTTCCGTCAGGAAAAAATCCGGCCGCAGGCCGGCATTGAAAAAGCCCACCCGGTCGCCATGAAAAGTAAAACTGATAAAATCATTGCCGGTGTTCCAGGCAATAACCGGCAAAAACAGCATTACTGCTATAAGCCCGGCCAGATATAGTTCCCCTCTTTTCAGCCAGGAGCGGTTATAAATGATGACATACATCAGTGCCCCGGTAAGCAGGAATACGGAGGTATATTTCGAAAGCAATGCCAACCCGGCAGCAAACCCTGCGAGGAACAGATACCTCCCCGCCCGCCTGCCTGCCTGATCCGTCAGGGCATGCAGCAGGAGGTAAAGCGTAAGCAGCCAGAAAGTAAGTTGTGGGGTATCGGGCAGGATAAAGGTTCCGGCGATCAGGAAAGCATAAACGGATGAGGTATACAACAGGGCTGCATAAAAACCGCAGGCAGTATCACAAACTTTTTTGCCAATCAGGTAGATCAGCCAGATATTCAGTGTCCCCAGCATTACGGCACCTAACCTGATAAAGAACTCTGTATCGAAGGCAAGGTTGAAGGTGGTGAGTTGTATCAGCAGGCCGATCATGGGTGGATGGTCAAAATGGCTCAGGGCGGGAAAGAGGGCATAGGTCCGGTAATAGACTTCATCATTCCCGAATTCCAGGAATGCGGCCAGGAAAGCCCTAACCGCCAGCGAAAGCAGGAGCAGGATCAGCATGGCCCGCCCGTAAAGCCCATCCCGGTACATATCAGTGGCTGCGTCTTTTAATGATTCGCTTCCGAAGGTAATAAATATTCAGCAATATAAAGATGAGCGTGGCAAAGCCAATGATACGCAACATCCAGGTGCGGTAAGGGTCGACCACGGCCTTTTCATGCGCCCAGGGGTCGTTGCCGTCGTAACGGATCACAGGGTTCAGATAAAAAGCCGTACGGTTTGGGAAAAATACTTCTGTACGCACGTAAGGATCTTCCCTGCGGATAATATAATCCGCTTGTTGTGTGTTCAGGGCTGAATCAAGTGGCAGCCCGCCCTGCCCCACAAACCTGATCATGGCGGCATCCCTGCTAACCGAAACCCGGAGCGTATCCCCATCAAGCCGGACGCCCGTCAGATGCGGCAGGTTAAGGGCCTTTTCAATCTTTTCATCCATGGGTTCATCCCAGACCCTGTATACATAAACGCCATAGGAGCGCCCCGATTTGATGGCCACAACAATACTGTCGCCAATCATGGAAGGTGAATGGATCATGTTAAAATAATTCCCCAGCTCATTCCGGTTGGTGATGTCGTGTGCATCGTCATTGGCCAGGATGCGCATGTTCCTGCCTGCCGAAAGGGCCGCATCCCAGTGTTCGATGGAGACACGGTAGCCGTTCAGTACCTCAATGCCGTCGTAATTGGTGATCCGTGCCATGTCGGAAGGCTTCCAGCCATGCCTCAGCTTCGGATGGGCTATGAACACCAGTTCACTGGTCGGACGAAGGATATTCAGCATATGCTGCTTATGATGGATGTTCTGAAAGATCGGGTAATCGCGCCAGATCACCTTGCGTGCGCCGATCATGACATGATGGTTTTTACGGATGCCATACCCATGTTCATAAACCGGAATATAGGAAGGGAGTCCGGATCCATACGGGTTTATACGCTGATAATCGGAAATGGCTATGATATCGTACCCGAGCAGCCTGTATACGCTGTCGATGGCCTCATTGCTGTTCTTCCGCCCGTCGGTGATGCCCAGCCAGGCTTCGGACTGTACCTGAAAATTACCCTTCCTCCAATGATTGCCGTCGACACCTTCATAGGGGTTAAACAGCTTCGGACCGGAGAAAGGCCGCGCTTCGGGAAAGTTATAGTAAGGAGCTGTCAGATATTCGACCGTATATAAAAATGCCAACGCCACGATCAGGTAAAGAACCAATCTGAGCAAAAATTTCAGGATCAGGCGGATGGTTTTTATCACCTTAAACATAGTTCATCGTATTAGGCCGGCAAAGTTAAGCTTTTTACCGCATTTACAGGGAACAAACACCATTGATATTTGTTTGCCTGCAAAGGGGTCAGCGGCCGTTTATTGTATGTAACCTGAGAATGGTTTTTCCGTATAAACGATTGATGAATATTACTGCCTTTGTGTTGTTTGGCAAACAATGACATGAAATTTTTGCAAAGCAGCGCAAATAGCCGTATATTTATCACGGCAAAACCAACATGATGGAATCTTTAAAGGTGTTTATCGTCGAAGATGATAAGCTTTATGGGGAGATGTTGCGCTATCACCTCTCGCTCAATCCCGATAATGAAGTCCTGCTGTTTACCAACGGCAGGGATTGCATCGACAATCTTCACCTTAGTCCCGGATTTATTTCGCTCGATTACAGTTTACCCGATATGTCGGGATTGGAAGTACTGCAGAAGATACGTGCCTTTGATCCCCGTTTGCCGGTGGTGATCGTCTCCGGTCAGGAAGACATAAAAACAGCCGTTAACCTTCTCAGGGAAGGAGCCTACGATTACTTTGTGAAAGATGGAGAAACCAAAAACCGCTTATGGAACAGCCTGAAAAAGGTCAGGGAGAACCTGAAGCTGAAACAGGAGATCAATAACCTGAAAGACGAAATAGGCAAAAAATACGAGTTCCGTAAGGTGATCAGGGGCAACAGCCCTGTGATAAACCATGTTTTCAGAATGATCGAAAAAGCTACGCAAACAAACATCATCGTCAGCCTTTTTGGTGAAACAGGCACAGGCAAGGACCTTGTGGCCAAGGCGATCCATTATAATTCGGCCCGCAAGAACGGGCCGTTTGTAGCCATAAATGTCACGGCCGTTCCTTCCGAGCTGATCGAAAGCGAATTCTTCGGACACGAAAAAGGAGCCTTTACCGGAGCCAACACCCGCAGGGCAGGGAAATTTGAACAGGCCAACAACGGAACGATCTTCCTCGACGAGATTGCCGAAATGGACATGAACATGCAAACAAAACTGCTGAGGGTGCTGCAGGAAAAAGAACTGACCAGGGTAGGCGGCAACAGCACCATAAAATTCGATGCCCGGGTGATCGTGGCCACCAACCGCGACCTGGCCGGGGCAGTCAAAAAGGGCAGTTTCAGGGAAGACCTCTACTACCGGCTGCTCGGACTGCCCATTGAGCTGCCGCCTCTGCGGGAGAGGGGAAACGACATCCTGATCCTTGCCAAATTCTTTTTGGATGAATTTTGTATTGAAAACGACCTTCCCCGGAAAACCATCAGTTCCCCGGCAAGGAAAAAACTGCTAAAGCATCCCTACCCGGGAAATGTCAGGGAATTGAAAGCAGTGGTCGAGCTGGCTGCAGTCATGGCCAAAACGGATGTGATTGAAGAAGAAGATATCTCTTTTCCCAGGACAGGACTTGAAAAAGGCTTTCTGAACCACGAAGATACCCTGGCGGGATATACCAAAAAGATCATCAGCCATTATCTTCATAAACACAATAAAAATGTTGCCCTTGTAGCCAGTAAGCTCAATGTGGGGAAATCAACGATCTACCGGATGATCAAGGAAGACAAACTGTAGGGGCAACTGAAACAAAACCGAACTGAACCATGAAAGGCAAACCATATGATCTGAGCCAGGTAAAGATGTTCCTGGGCAACGACAAACAACAATTGGGGAATATGATCAATTTTTTTTTGAATGAAATCCCCTCCATGCTGGATGCCTTAAATGAGCATACCCGGAAAAACGATCTTGATGAGGTTCGGTTTTTCGCTCACAAGCTGAAATCGAGCATTGACCTGTTCCAGATCAACGGTTTGCAAACGGATATTCGTGTGCTGGAAAAGCTGGCTATTGAAAAGACCGACATCCCGGCACTGCAGCAATACGTTTCAGGTATCACCCATTCACTGGAACATGTAATGCAGGAAATAAAAAACGAACTCTGATATTCAGCGAACCGCCGTTTACCAACCGCATATACCACTCCCTTTCTATTGTCCCATTAAGTATTAAAGAGGGATGTTCCCGTGCTTTTTCGGGGGATTGGTCTTGCTTTTGGTTTGTGTCATTTCCAGTGCCTGGATGATCTTATAACGGGTTTGCCTGGGATAAATGATCTCGTCAATATAGCCCAGTTCGGCCGCTTTATAGGGACTTGCAAAAGTTTTCCTGTAATCGGCCACCGCCTTTTTCTTTTCATCTTCGGTAAGCTTATCGCGGAAGATGATATTAACCGCCCCGTCGGCTCCCATCACGGCGATCTCGGCAGTGGGGTAGGCAAAATTCACATCGGCGCCGATATGCTTGCTCGACATCACGTCATATGCCCCGCCATAAGCCTTTCGTGTGATGATGGTGATCTTGGGCACGGTTGCCTCCGAAAAGGCGTACAGGAGCTTGGCCCCATGTTTGATGATCCCGCCAAATTCCTGACCCGTCCCGGGCAGGAAGCCCGGCACATCCTCAAAAGTGATGAGCGGAATGTTAAAGGCATCACAAAAACGGACAAAGCGGGCCGCCTTGATGGATGAGTTGATATCAAGTACGCCTGCCAGGTATGCAGGCTGGTTGGCCACGATCCCCACCGGTCTTCCGCCCATGCGTGCAAAGCCGATGATGATGTTCCGGGCATACTGGCACTGAATCTCAAAGAAATTATTATTATCAACCACCGTTTCGATGATCTCTTTCATGTCGTACGGCTTGTTGGGGTCGTCGGGGACGATTTCGTCGAGCCGCTCATCCTCCCGCCTGATATCATCATTACATGGTCTGATGGGGGGATCATCCATATTGTTAAGCGGCATGAACCCCACCATCTCCCTGATCATCATCATGGCCTGCTCATCGTTGTCGGCCATCATATGTGCCACGCCGCTTATGGAATTGTGGGTCGTGGCGCCCCCCAGCTCTTCCTTGGTCACCTCTTCATGGGTAACGGTACGGATCACGTCGGGCCCGGTCACGAACATATAGCTCGATTCCTTTACCATGAGAATAAAATCGGTCATGGCAGGCGAATATACGGCACCCCCCGCACAGGGTCCGAGGACGGCGGAGATCTGAGGGATGACGCCCGAAGCCATCACATTGCGGTAAAAGATATCGGCATACCCTCCCAAACTTTCCACGCCTTCCTGTATGCGGGCTCCGCCCGAATCGTTAAGGCCGATCACGGGCGCACCCATCTTCATGGCCAGGTCCATCACCTTTATGATCTTGTCGGCATTGGCCCTGCTCAGGGTTCCCCCGAAAACGGTGAAATCCTGGGCAAAGACATACATCAGGCGTCCGTCAATCTTTCCGTACCCGCAAACCACACCATCGCCGGGGATCTTATTCTTTTCCATCCCGAAATCATTGCAACGGTGGGTCATGAATTTATCGATTTCGACAAATGTACCCGGGTCGAGCAGGAATTCCAGCCTTTCACGGGCCGTTTTCCTGCCTGCCTGATGCTGGCGCTGTATGCGTTCTACGCCTCCTCCCAGTTCTGCCAGCTTATCGCGACTGGCAAATTCATCAAATTTCTTTTTTAT
>CAYOLA010000086.1:0-30423 GCA_964404735.1 uncultured Bacteroidales bacterium | reverse complement strand
GCAACAAAGGCCGCACGCGAGTGTGGCCTTTTTGCATAACAGGGTGAGAAGTTTATCCCGGGCGAAGCCGAGGGAAGCCCTGGTCGGGCAAAACCGATACCCGATATTGGCAATTTGTTATTCTTTAACCCGTTTACGTGCGTAAATATGGCGAAACCACTTCCTCTGCAGCTACTTTCCCGTCAATCACTGAAACCAGGAGCCTGTAACTTTCGGGTTTTTCATCTTTGATGACTAACAGAGCGCTGTTCACACCCGCTTTTACTGCTATTGGCACACCACCGCCAACCGCAGCCCACTGGCTTCCGATAAAGAGATTCTTTACCGGAGTAGAAATGTGGGCCACTTTATTCCTGATGTTCCGGAAGCTGGGCCTGAAGCCCATGATCGCTCCGTCGCGGTTGCCTGTATAACGAAGATAGGTGAAAGGAGTAGCAATATCCATCACTTCAATATGATCGCGCAGGTCAGGGATGAGCTTATCCTCAACCCGTTTGATCAAAATATCAGCATATTCCTGCTTAAACGCCTTATAGGCATCGCCCCTGATATAATTATTATTCATGTCACGCTCCGTTTTCCAGAAATCTCCAAAACTGATAGAGCATGAGGCATACAGCATAAGGACACCTTTCCCAGCAGGGGCCACGGTTTGGTCGCGCGAAGAATTCGCAATAACGCTGATCTCGGTTTTGTCGGCTTCGCCACTGTCTTGTTCCCTGCGTGTGATATCATCCCTTCTGATCAGTACCTGTTCTTCAAATATCCCAAGTTCTTCCGTCGGGCAGTCCAGGCCAAGCGAAACCGTAACACAGGAGTTGTAAACCGCTGCATTTTGTTGTTTTCTGATCAGCCTCCGGCTGAGTGTTCCTTCAGGAAGCAGTTTGCTATAAACTGACTCAACATCACAAGCTGCGATAACATAGGAGCTCTGTATTGTATGTTTTACTCCCTTGCTTATAATGTTAACACCTGTGGCCAGTCCATTTTCCATATTTATGCTGGTAACCTTGCTATTGCAGAAAATACTTGCATCCCAGCTCTCCAGTTTATCAGCAATCCAGTTTATCAGTTCCTGGGAACCACCCACCGGTGGAAGCTGATAATCGTTATTGTATGCCCAGCCAACCGGAACCAAACAAGATAAAAGCTTTTCTTCGGTACTGTAAAGCGCTTTTAGGCAGTCGCTCCTGAAAAAACGTCTTAATCCTGTCTTAGCAGAAAATGGCAGATATCGGATGAGCGGTATTGCCGCCCGGCTTGACCGGATAAATGAAAGGGTTTTTTCAGACAATGACATGGTCTCGGGGGTACGGGAATGATTTGTCATCTTTGTAAAAGCCTTAGCAGTGGCTTTACTTGCCCTGAAAAATTTCCTGATGGATTTTTCTTCATCCGGAAACCTGGCAATCATAACATCCCTCATCTCATCGGGATTATTTGTCAGGGTATAGTCGTAGGAATCACTACGAAAACGACGGATCCTATTGTTTTCGGGTGTTTGGGGTGAGTCAGGGCCGATCAGATCGAATATCCTTTTCACAAAGCCACCGGGGCCCATCTGATTCAGCCAGTGGATGGCCGCATCAAAAGCAAAGCCTTTGCGTTCATATCTTGTTAAGTATCCGCCAGGATGCGACGCCATCTCCAGCACACAAACATCCATTTTGCATTTTGCAAGTAAGGCGGCTGCAGTTAAGCCGCCAATGCCGGCTCCGATGATTATAACATCAAATTTATTATCGGGAGAAAGCTCGGAAATATCGTATTTTCTGTGAACCATAAAAACTAAAAAAATCGGCCTTCAATATCCGAATAAATAAAATACTGTACAAAATTATAATTGAAATATCCTTTGTTTTTAGTCAGACTGTTCGGGCAAATTCAAGTCACCACCGGTAATATGATTTCAATGCCTGATATTATGGACACTACCAATTTTAAACACAAATAACAGTGATGACAATTTTCCGCTCCTCCCCAATAAAATGATTGAACGATTGAGCGATATTCAAAATTGGTCGTCCCGATCGAGCGCAGCGAGGAAGGAACCCCCGGCAGTTTGGCTTCAGCCATTAGATACCACCTGAAAGCAACACCCGATCTGCCCGGGCTATCCCGCCGGATCAACCCTTTGCTCGTTGGGGGTAAGTTTGTTGAGGGAAGTATCCTGGCCGGAAGGCTTATTCTTCTGCCGGGTCATTCCCGAAAAACGGTTGATCTCTTCAATAATGGCTTCCGTTGCCGATGAAGCGTTATCCGCTCCTTCTTCCAAAGGGATGTCACCGCTGATCCGAAACCTGCCGCCTTCATTATCCTTGTAAATCCAGCCCATTTGTTTCAACTCCATGAGATGCTCCAGAATGACCGGATGACTGCCGTTGATCCGCCTCACCAGGTCACCGAAATACGCGCCATCATCCAGCACCAGCAATTCAATGATCTGCCGCTTGATGCGGTTTCTGAAGATCCTGTTTATTTCCTTTTTTTTCACTTTTAGTTGGCTTTTAAGCATAAATAGCAAGGGGTATTTCAACCGAATTCATCAGTTTTTCAACCGACGACCTTGTGAAAAACCGGCTCAGGAAATGTTCACTCTCGTTCTTGGTAGCCAGCATGCCAAAATCATGCTCATCGATGAATTCTTCAACATCTGCGGTCAGCCGGTCCTTTGTAACTTCCAAATGGGTAAAATGAATTTCCGGCAGCTCCTCTGCCAGCATGGCGGAAAAACCTTTTTTTCGCAATTCCGAATCAAAATTTTCCTTTTCTATAACATGGATCAGGTAAAATTCTTTTACAAAAGAAGAACCAAATGCGGCAAGCTTTTTTATCACTTCAAGATCGCCCGGCCGGTGATCGGTAACATAAGCCAGCTTACCGGGCATTTCAATAGCCTGTTCCTCAGGGATGATCCATACCGGAACGTCGGTCAGGTGAACGATCTCGGTATTGTTATCGCCAAGCACCTTATCAATAAATCCCTGTTCCTCATGCTTGAGCAGCAGGATATCGGGCTGTCGCTTCCTTACATAATCAACAATTCCCATTACCCACGAAGCCTCCAGGGTTTTCCTTTCAATTTCAATATTGGCGTCCATGCCCGATTTGAACTTTTCCAGCATATTAATATAATGGGTCTTGACATGTTCCTTCTGCTGTTTAATATTTTCGATGGTTGAAGCAGCCACCACAGGTCCTCCGGCAGCATAACCCGCATAATTGGCCGTATTCAGAATATACAAAAAAGTAATCTTTGCATCCAGCAAAGAAGCAAGCCTGATCCCCGAAAGGATCAATGCATCATTAGTTTCATTGGCTTGCAGCGGCAATAAAATCTGTCGTTTCTTCATAATTGTAATAATTTTTTACAAATATAAGAAATTTTTTTACATTTATCAACATAATGTGATTATTTTTAACTTTTTAGTATGATAATCCATTAAAATGTTATAGTTTTGTCTAAACTTTTTACAAATAATGAATTATTTCGCAAAAAACCTGAAATACCTGCGGCAAAAAAGCAGGCTCAGCCAGGAAGAACTGGCCGCACTGGTTGGTCTGAACCGCGGCAATATTGCTTCTTACGAAAAACAAAGCGCCGAACCCAGTATGATCAACCTGCTGCAGATCGGAAAATTCTTCAATACGGAATTGTCAGACCTGATCGGTAAAGACCTTTCCCTGCACAATGACCTGATACACCAGGTGGGCGAAGGGGGAAGCTTCAACGGGCAGAAAGCGAAAAAACTACTCGTTGCGACCCTGGAGGAAAACCGTGACAAGATAGAACGGTTCAGAAAACGTTCGGATGAAATGGCCAGGATACTGGACGGCTTCAGGCAATTTCACAAATTCAGGATGGAAAACGCAGCGCAATTGTCGGATGATGTAAAAAAACTCGCCCTCGATTACGAAAAACTCCTGGATGTGCTCCAGGAAGTACTTTCCACCAACCACAACATGATGGAACTGCTCGATAATTGATTTACCCGTTTGCCGTATTACCCGGCAACAAATCAAAATCCGGGTGATCATCTGCTACCCGTCAAAAATATACCCCAATATTCCAATTCCCCGCTTAAAAAGGGCTGCATTGTAACCATTTCCCCTCTTTTTCAGTAAAAATACTGATGGCAGAATGAAGGAATTCACTGATTTTAAACAGGCTTGGTAATTCCTACATTTGGCAGGCAATGCGAATACCGGAAAAATTAACAGGAATTTTTCCGTTTTCCGGCAGTTTTTAGATTAAACCGATGGTTTTCATTTTACCATCAGTCAAAGAACAAAACCAAAATAACGGGCCATGAAAAGACTTCTAAGCTTACTATCCTTTTAGCAGCTTTATACACTACCGGGCAAACAACAACCAATCACGTCGCCCTGAATGAGATATTTGAAAGGAAATCAATAGAGTTTTCACAAAAAAAAAGCAGAAGCTGTCGATTATGCACAAGAGCACAATCTTCCCCTGATCATTGATAATGAAGGGGTACTGATGGAGCTGATGCATCTTGATGAGTATGGGCAGCCACAATACTATATCATCAACAATGCCAATTCCTCGGCTACTATTTCTACGAACAAGGTCCATCCCGGGGGCGGGTATGGTTATTCCCTTGATGGTGCAGGAATGAAGGTACACGAATGGGACGGTGGGGCCGTTCTCACCACCCACCAGGAATACATTGGCAGGGTAGTAATGGGCGATGGTGCCAGCACAACCCATTATCATTCCACACACGTTGCCGGGACGATGATCGCTTCCGGGGTTGTTTCAAGCGCCAAAGGGATGGCGCCTGCTGCCAGCCTGAGGGCTTTTGACTGGAACAACGATGAATCGGAAATGGCTTACGAAGCGGCAAATTACAATGCCCTTGTGTCAAACCATTCGTATGGATACGCAAGAGGTTGGGTCTGGACGGGTTCTTCCTGGCAATGGTATGGAAATACCAACATCAGCACAGAAGAAGATTATTTGTTTGGCTTTTACGACAGCCATGCTCACAACTGGGACCAGATTGCCTGGAACGCCCCCTATTACCTGATATGTAAATCGGCAGGCAACGACCGCGGCGACGGACCTTCAAACCCGCCTTATCCCCTCGACGGCCCTTACGACTGCATCGCCCATGCAGCAATTGGAAAGAATGTTTTAACAGTTGGCGCGGTAGCCGATATCCCCGGGGGCTATACACAAGCTTCCGATGTGGTTATGAGCACCTTCAGTTCATGGGGTCCTGCCGACGACGGCCGCATCAAACCCGATATTGTTGCCAACGGGGTAAGTCTTTACTCAACTGACGATGATCATAATGCAGATTATACAAGCCTGAGCGGAACCTCCATGTCATCGCCTTCGGCAGCTGGTTCGCTGATCTTGCTGCAGCAACACTATGAAGACCTGAACGGAACTGGTAATTTTATGCGCGCTGCCACCCTCAAGGCACTGGTTATCCATACTGCCGATGAAGCGGGTTTGCACGACGGCCCCGACTACCAGTTCGGATGGGGACTGATGAACACCCTTTCGGCCGCAGACCTGATATCGGATAACGCCTCCCTGAACACCATCGAAGAAAACATCCTGGTCGACGGAGCTTATTATCAGCGTACCGTAACAGCGGCCGGCGGACAGCCTTTAAAGGTAACCATTTCATGGACCGATATTCCCGGCACCCCGGTAGCTGCATCACTCGACCCCATCAACCCCATGATCGTGAACGATCTCGACCTGAAAGTAACGGAGGGATCGAACACTTATTATCCATGGAAACTCGATCGCGACAACCCTGAAAATCCGGCCACCCGGAACGGGAAAAACTATGTTGACAACACCGAGGTGCTTATCATCGATAATCCTGTTTCAGGGGTGGAATATACGATCATTGTTGACCATGAAGGGAGCCTGACAGGCGGATCACAGGCCTATTCCATTATTGTAAGCGGGATACAGGCCTCCACGCCCGCAGCGCCACTGGCTGATTTCATTGCAGATGAAACCAGTCCCTATACCGGCAGTATTGTAAGCTTTACCGACTTATCGTCCAATTATCCTACAAGCTGGGCCTGGACCTTCAGTCCATCTTCAGTAACTTACATGAACGGTACCCATGCAGCTTCACAACATCCCCAGGTGAGTTTTGATGTAGCCGGCAACTATGATGTAAGCCTGGTAGCAGGGAATGCCCAGGGACAGGATACCGAAACCAAAATTTCCTACATCAACGCATCCGAACCGCAGCCATTTTCATTACCCTGGACAGAAGATTTTGAAGGAACAGGAAACATCACAACCTACACCACAAATACCACCAATATCAACGGTCTGCCTTACTGGGAATATGAAAAGACAGCCAACGGACGGCTCCGTTTTTCGGCAGGCAGCGGTTTTTACTATTCCGGCAGCCATGCCGCAACCCTCGACGCCAATCCTTCGGGAACCTATTCGATCAACTACCTGATCGCCACCCTTGACCTTTCTGCCTACGCCGCATCCGAAAACCTGGAATTGTCGTTTGCATTCATGCACCACGGGGAAGAATCACACAACAATGACCGCGTATGGATACGCGGGAACAACACAGCGGGATGGATTGAAGCATTCGATCTTTACTCAAACCGCGGAACGGCCGGAACCTGGAACCTCGTCAGCCAGATTGATATAGATGCACTGCTGTCATCCAACGGGCAAGTGCCGGGCGCTACTTTCCAGGTACGATTCGGCCAGGAAGACAATTATCCGGCTACCAGCCTGACAGGCAGCGATGGTTTTACTTTCGACGACATCACGATCAGGGAAATTGATCCGTCGGCATATGTGATCAGCAATTTCCCATACACCGAAAGCTGGGAAGACGGTTTCGGGCTCTGGATGCAAAGCAGCGATGACGACTTCGACTGGACACGGCAAAGCGGCGGCACCCCTTCGTCAAATACCGGACCATCAGGAGCCCACGAAGGGAGCTATTATCTCTTTACCGAATCATCAAGCCCCAGGGTGAATGGCGATGAAGCACAGCTGGAGGCAATCTTCAATTTTACTTCCCTGACAAACCCTGAATTGTCATTTTATTATCACATGTACGGAATTGCCATCGCTTCACTTCATGTTGACATATACGACGGAAGCTGGAACAATGATATATGGTCTATTTACGGCGCCCAGCAAACATCGCAATCGGATCCTTATGAACAGGCCATTGTTGACTTGTCATCATGGAGCGGGCAGGATAATATCAGGATCCGCTTCAGGGGAATCGTTGGAAGCGGTGCCGGCTCAACATATTACAGCGACATGGCCATTGATTTAATTGAAGTTTACGGGGGAAATATTACCGAACCCCCTGTTGCCGCATTTACTGCCAATAATACAACAATCGGAACGGGCGAAACCGTCCAGTTTTCCGATCAGTCGACAAACAACCCAGGCTCCTGGAACTGGACTTTCAGCGGAGGCACTCCCTCATCCAGCGACCTGCAACATCCGGCCATTGCCTATCACACGGCCGGAGCTTATACGGTCAGCCTGACGGCCAGCAACAGTGCCGGATCCGGAACGGAAACAAAAACCGCCTACATAAACGTGATAGATCCTCCGCAGGCCGATTTCATTGCCGACCAAACAAACATCGATGAAGGCGGAAGCGTGCAATTCACAGACCTGAGTACCGGGAATCCCACATACTGGAACTGGACCTTCGAAGGAGGAAACCCGGCGTCGGGGACTTCTCAGAACCCACTCGTTACCTATGAAACACCGGGCACTTACAGCGTAAGCCTGGTGGCAGGCAACACATATGGCAGTACCGTCGAAACCAAAACAGCCTATATTACGGTAAACAATGTGATTGTACTTCCCCTTGCTGAATTTACAGCCGACAATACCACCATCAACGAAGGCGAAAGCGTACAATTTACCGATTTGTCAACACATGCCACGGCCTGGTCATGGACCTTTCATGGAGGAACACCTGCCGGCAGCACGGAACAAAATCCCCTGGTAAGTTATGATACGCCGGGCATATACACGGTCGAACTCACCGTTACCAATGCCGATGGCTCCGATACCGATATCAAGAAGGACTATATTTATGTTATCGACCTGCTGTTTCCGCCTGAAGCGGACTTTACGGCCAACAATACATCCATCACCGAAGGGGAGACCGTGGAATTCTATGACCTGTCATCAAATAACCCTGCTTCCTGGTCATGGTCGTTCGAAGGGGGCAGTCCGGCGGTCAGCAGCGAGCAGAACCCCTTTGTAAGCTATGCCACGGCAGGTTCCTATAATGTTACACTCACGGTAAGCAATGCCGATGGCTCCGATACCGAAATAAAATATGAATATATCAATGTTTCGGCAGCTCCCACCCAGCAAACCCTCAGCTTTACCGATTTTGAAAGTGGCTGGGGAATCTGGACTCCGGGCGGAAATAACAGCTTGCTTTATACGGGGGGCACTTATGCCTGGAGTGGCAACAACGCTGCCAATATCAAGGGCAAACCAAACATCAGGTCTTCATTTTTCCTGACTGATGGCGTAGATGTGCATACCCCGGGATACGTACAAATCGACATCTCATTCTATTTCATCGCAATCGGAATGGAAGCCGATAAAAGCTTCCAGGTTCAGTATTTTGACGGATTAACCTGGCATACAGTGGCAAATCTCACCAGCGGAATTCATTTTTATAACAACCAATTCTACATTGCCAATGTCAGCATTCTTGAGCAAAACTATGTTTTCCCGACCAACATGAATATCCGGTTTATGTGCTATGCCACAGACAGAAGGGACGATGTTTACATCGATGATATAACCATCACTGCTTCCACCCAACTGATTCCGTCATTTTCTTCCATTCTTATCAGTGAGGTCATCAGCCCGGTAATATTTGCGGAAGATGTGAGTCCGGAAGAAACTGAAATACGGGTTTATCCAAACCCCGCAAAAGACTTCCTGAATATATATTTACCGGAAAATACCGGTCTGCATGTATACATATATAACGCCATGGGCCAGTTGGTCTACTACAACGAAGAGCTGGAAAACCATGAAGAGGTCAATATAAGCAAATTCGAAAAGGGCCTTTATATCATAAAAGTGCTGAGCAAAGGCGAAATTACGACCAGGAAATTCCTGAAACAATAATGCATCACACAGCAGTTAAAATAAGACCCCCGGCCTCTTCAAAACCGGGGGTTTTCTTTTATTACACCCTGTTATTCACATGCCCGCGGGCGTGAACACAAGCAATCCGGGGAAAAACCGGTTTGTAAGAAATTTATTTCACCTTCCCGCTGACCACTTTCAGGCATTGCGGGCACATGCAGGGCTTTTTCAGTTTACTGACATCTATCCCCGAACGTTTTAATTCAAGGTTACCGCTGCATAAACAAGTGGCCGGGCTCAGGCAGTCGAAACCATGGCCACAACTGCACATGATCTTCTTTACCTGGTATTTTCTGTCTTCTCGCCTCATCAGAATTGCATTATAAGACTAACATTTCCTATTTTCCCACCTAGGGGCGGGTTCATTTTGGAGATCTTTAAACGGACCGAAGATAGCTGTGGAAAATTTTTCCTGATCTCATCCAGTATTCTTTTACCAACATGTTCGAGCAATTTGGATTTGATCTCCATTTGCCTTTTCACTAACAAATAAACTTCCTGATAGTTCACCGTATCTGTTAATCCATCCGTTTTTTCAGCCTTTTGGGTATCGAGATCCAGATAAAGGTCGACAAGAAACCGTGTGCCGATGATCTGTTCTTCCCTGAAACAGCCATGGTAGGCGTAAAATTCCATCCTTTCTATTGCAATGGTCGACATATTTAACCAAATTTATATCATCTTGTATTTTATGCTTTTTTATCCCAGTGTTTTTATCCCCCTTTCGATGCGGGCCAGGCTTTCGCTTTTTCCGATCATTTCCATAACGGTGAAGAGGTCGGGGCCGGTTCCGCTACCCACGATGCACAACCGCATACCGATCATCACCGCCCCCATGCCGATCTGGTTTTTTTCAAGATATGCAGATACAGCATCGTGAATGTGATCACGGGTAAAAGGATCGATGGCTTTGATAAGCTCCATTACCCCGGCCAGCAGTTGTCCCGAATTCTCTTTCCACCGCTTTTTCACGGTCTGTGCATCATATTCTTCCGGGGCCCGGAAGAAAAACCAGGCCTGTTCCCATAATTCCTGCACAAAATTCACACGTTCCTTGACCAGCTCCACGATCCTTTCCAGGTAAGCGCTATCCGGAACCCTGCAGCCATTGCTTTCGATGATCGGCAAAAACTGTTTCGCCAATTGGCTATTGTCGGTTTTTTGCAGGTACTGGTGATTGAACCATTTTGCCTTTTCCGGGTCGAACCTTGCTCCGGACCGGCCAACACGCTCAATGCTGAAAGCCTCAATCAGTTCATCCATGCTGAATATTTCCTTTTCCGTTCCCGGATTCCACCCAAGCAGGGCGATCATATTGATAAAGGCTTCGGGAAAGTATCCATCCTCCCGGTATCCCCTCGAAACTTCGCCCGAAACAGGGTCGGTCCATTGCAGTGGAAACACCGGGAAACCCAGGCGGTCGCCGTCCCTTTTGCTGAGTTTTCCCTTTCCGTCGGGTTTCAGCAGAAGGGGAAGGTGGGCAAATACCGGCATAAGCTCTTCCCAACCCAAATAGCGGTATAGCAAAACGTGAAGCGGCAGTGAAGGCAGCCATTCCTCCCCGCGGATCACATGGGTGATCTTCATCAGATAATCGTCAACCACATTGGCCAGATGATAGGTAGGCATGCCGTCAGATTTATACAAAACCTTATCGTCGAGCGTTGCGGAATCCACCATCACTTCCTTACGAATTTCATCATACACCCTGATGGTTTCATCTTCAGGAATTTTGATCCTGATCACATAAGGTTCTCCGGTTGACAGGCGCCTGCTCACTTCTTCCCTGGGAAGGGTGAGGGAGTTGGCCATTTCCCTGCGCGATTCCTGGTTATAGCCGGTATACCTGGCACCCCTTGCTTCGAGTTGTTGACGCATTTTTTCCAGTTCGGCCGGTGTATCAAAGGCATAATAGGCATGCCCACGGTGTATCAGCTTGTTTGCGTATTCAAGGTATATATCCCTTCGTTCGCTTTGTTTATAAGGTCCGTAGGGGCCGCCTTTCACGGGATCTTCATCAAAACGGATCCCACACCAGCCGAAAGCCTCCAAAATATATTCTTCCGCTCCGGGAACAAAACGCCCCTGGTCGGTATCTTCAATGCGCAGGATCATTTCCCCGCCCTGCCTGCGTGCGAAAAGATAATTATACAAAGCTGTTCTCACGCCACCAATATGAAGGGGGCCGGTTGGGCTCGGGGCAAAACGTACCCGGATGGGATGATCGGTCATTATGAAAGAATTTTAGGCAAAGATAAAAAGAAAAAGGATGGCGCCGGAATGGACCGCCATCCTTCGGAACAATGATTTTATGGGCTATATCTTCACAAATCTCCTGCTGTAATGATGTTCGCCATCGAACAGCCTCAGCAGATAAGAGCCTTTGGGCAGCGCAGAAATGTTCAGCGATATGTTTGATCCGGCGTCGCGGGTCTGCAGCATTGTTTTGCCGGCTAAATCGTATACCCCGATCTGTATCTCATCGATCGTATTTGCCATGTACAGGGTAAGCAGTTCAGTGGCCGGATTGGGCCCGAGTGTAAAGTAAAGCGGGTTTTGGGTTTCCTCGATCCCCACCGAAATGGAACCCGTTTTATTAAGCACCCAGTTATCGGGATCAACCATAATGGCCCCAACCTGCCCGGGCAAGGTCACTGTAAACTGATTAAAATTTGCATCCTGGTAAAGCCGGATAATGGTGTCCACTTCGGTGGTGGCCACCCTGTATTCCATCAGCATTTTAAATACCGGCGTAACCGAAGGATAGGAAGCCGTTTGCGTAACATTCATGTTCAGTTCATTACCAACCTGGTTCCATACAATACTGTAGGTAGGATAACCTTCGCCAAAATACCACTGGTCGAAGAAATCGGTAAAATCCATGCCGCTGAGGTCTTCCACCACCTCCTTAAAATCAAGCCCGGTGGCCGTACTGTCGGCATACCGTATCTGGAATTCCTGAAGGATATCGAAAAAAAGTTCGTCATCCTGCAATTCAAAGCGGATCATGTGAACGATGGCTGCCCCTTTCTTATAGGACAACCTGCTGTTAAAGATCCTCCAGATATTATCGAGCTCATCGGATGGAACGTAAACGCTGCCGTCGGGTGCCGATAAAACGCTGTTATGGGCACTGCTCATCCAGCCACTTGCCGACGACTGCCCGCTGAGATACTGCCGGGCCAGGTATTCGCTGTAAGAGGCAAATCCCTCGTTGATCCAGATATCCGACCAGGTTGCGCAGGTAACATAATCGCCAAACCACATATGCCCCAGTTCATGGGCCACAAGGTCAAAGCCAAAGCCACCGATGGTTGTCATGGTCTGGTGTTCCATGCCTCCCCCGAGCTGTGTAAGGCAGTGCCCGTACTTCTCCTCATGGAATGGGTATAAAAGATACAGATCGGAAAAGAGTTCGATAAAATCAACGGTCTGGTCAATATCAGCCTGATATGAATTAAGGATGCCGGGGCTGTCATACAGAAAATTCTGTACCAATATTGAATCCCCGCCCAGGGCATCGGGTTTGGCATAGATATTATACTCAAAATAATCGGCAACCGCAAAAGAGATCAGGTAATAGGCAATGGGGTATTTTGATTTCCATTCATAACGTACCATATTGCCGGGCATCGGTGCCACGGAAGTCAGCAAACCCTGGGAACCTGCCATATATTCATCGCTTGTGGTAAGAAATACCCAACATGAATCGGCCTTGTCGGGCAATACCTGTTTAACGGGGAACCAATCGCGTGCGGCATAGGGTTCGGAAAGCGTCCAGGTCACGCTTTTCCCCCAGGGATTTGAATACCCGTTTGTAACACCCGAGAAAAAACCTCCCGTCGGAGGAGTACCGTGATAGAACACCTGTACAACAAAGTTATCGCCCTGTGTAAGCGAAGCCGGCAAAATAGCAAATATATGGTCGTAAATGTGCGTAGCTGATAGTTTTACCCCATTCATAAAAAGCGAGTCGAGCTGCATACCGTCAGTGAATTCCAGGGCAAGCGTGTCCATTACGTCCGAAACCACTTCGGCATGAATGCTCACGTTCCCGCTAATATCAATGCTTGTTGCATCAACCGCTATATCGAGAAAGTAAAACTTCACATCATAATCCCAAAGCAGGTCGCTCTGGAAATAAAATACCTCTTTGGCACCCTTGTAGTGCTGTGTTTTAACATGGCTGCATCCGTGGTGCTCATGGCCATGGTCGTTCCACTGTGCATAACTGAAACTTGCCATAAAAACCATGACAATCGGAAGAATGAATCTTTTCATTTTTTTGAAATTTAGTTTTTCGGTTGATAAAGAAAATCCAACCCTTTAACATGGCGCATAACCCGCCTTTTCGTTTCTCCTTGTACAAAACAGGATCCAATATTACATAAAACCTTAACAGATCAGCCTGTTTTTTGTTTAATAAAATGGGGAATCGTCCTTTTTTATTGTCCGCGGAAACTGATTACGGCACTATTATATCCCGGTGCGGGCCGATTGCTTACCTTTGCAAATGCAAACCGAAATAAGTTTTACAATTGGCCGTTCATCCTTAAAGGGCAGGCAAAACATATGGCAGACCAATACAACATCATCATCGGCAAACTGCACCGGTTCATCCGCAAGTACTATATAAACCGTATGTTGCGGGGTATAATGTATTTCATCAGCCTATTTGCCCTGTTCTTTCTCCTGCTCAATATATTTGAATATTACTCATGGAGCAGCACACAGATCAGGACGCTCTTGTTTTACACCTACCTGTTTCTGAATTTTCTGATCTTTTTCAGGCTGGTGCTCCTCCCCCTGCTCAAACTCTTCCGGATCGGGCGCGTCATGAGCGATGAGGAAGCCGCCAGGATCATTGGCAGGCATTTTCCTGAAGTAGGCGATACACTGATCAACACCATACAGTTAAAAAACCTCAGCAGGGAGCTGGGAATGGCTGAACTGCTCAATGCCGGTATAGAACAGAAAACCCGGAAACTGCATCCCGTTCCTTTTCTCCATGCAGTAAGCTTCGGTGAAAATAAGAAATACCTGCGTTATCTCCTGCCCCCGCTCCTGTTGATCGTTGCCCTTCTTTTTACCGCCCCGGCCACCATAACGGAACCATCACAAAGGCTGATCAGGCACCGTCAGGCTTTTGAAAAACCCATGCCATTCAGGCTCATCCTGCTGAATGACAAACTTGAAGCCCTGCAACAGGACGATTTTATGATCCGCTTTGCCACAGCGGGAGAAAAACTACCCGATCAGGTTCAGCTGATGGCCGGAAACAACCTTTTTCCTTTTCAGAAAGATGCTTCGGGGAATTATCATTATACACTTAAGAACCTGCAGCAGGATGTCACCTTCAGGGTAATGGCCGGCGAATATGTTTTCGGGCCTTATCTTTTGAAAGTTCTTCCCAAACCGGTGATCATCAACTACGAGGCAGAACTGACCTATCCATCCTATACGGGAAAAACCGCACAGAATTATGAGAACACCGGCGACTTCGTGGCTCCAGAGGGCACTAAGGTAAGCTGGAAATTCTTTACACGCGACACGCGCATGCTCAGCATGCGCTTCCCCGACGAAAACGTTGATTTGCCCATGGCAGGTTCAAATACCTTTCAATATGAAAGGATTCTGCGCCAAAGCATATCCTATTCGGTATCGGCCATGAACGAACATGTGGCCGGCCCCGATACGCTTTCCTATGCCATTACCGTGATACCCGACCAGTACCCCGTCATTCTCATCGAAGAATTCAGCGATTCCCTTTTCGACAAGCAACGCTATTTCCAGGGACAGATCAGTGATGATTACGGCTTTACTGCCCTGACTTTCAATTATGAATTTTTGAATCATTTTGATTCGCTGAGGATAGAAGGGAAAATATACACTGAAGATGTGCTGTTTTCGCCGGCTATTCCCCGGCAGGTTATTTTCCATCATTTTAATCTCGACAGGCTTCAAATCATGGCGGGAGATGAAATTGCCTATTATTTCGAAGTATGGGATAATGATGAAATAAACGGATACAAGCGGAGCAGATCACAACGGATGATCTTCAGGGCTCCCACCGAAGAAGAAATCTCAACCCGTAATGATACCGACAACCGCCTTATGAAGGACGAAATGGGCGACCTGTTGCGGGAAGCCCGTATGCTTCAGGACCAGATAGAACGTTTCAACAAACAGATGGTCGACAAAGAAACACTGAGCTGGCAGGACAAAGAGCAGATCAAAAACATGGTGGAACAGCAGCAGCAGTTAATGGAAAGAATGGAATTGCTGCAACAGCAAAACATGCAGAAAAATACACGGGAACAGCAATACAAAGATCTTGATGAAAGCATCATGCAGAAACAACAGCAACTGCAGGAGCTTTTTGATGAGCTGATGAGCGAGGAAATGAAGGAACTTTTCAGGGAGATGCAGGAAATGCTCGACAAGATCAATAAGGAAAATGTTAACGAGATGCTCGAACAGCTCCAAATGAGTGCCGAAGAAATAGAAGAATCCCTCGACCGGAACCTTGAATTGTTCCGTCAGCTTGAATTCGATAAAAAGCTGACCGAAACAATTGAAAAACTGAATGAACTGGCAGAAGAACAACTCAGGCTGTCGGAAGAATCACTTGAATCCGGTGCCGACAGTGAGGAGATCAAAAACGAACAGGAAGAACTCAGTCAGGCTTTTGATGAAATCCGCCATGAACTCGACCGGCTTGATGAAATGAACCAGGAAATGGAAAAGCCGCATGAACTGATGGATACGCAGGAACAGGAAGAAAGTATCATGCAGGAGCAGCAAAACAGCATGGACCAGCTTGAGAGGAGAAAGATGAAAAATGCCGGTGGCTCGCAGAAAAAAGCAGGGGAAGAAATGAAGGACCTTGCCGAAATGCTCTTTAACATGCAAATGGAAATGTTCCAGGAGTCGGCTTATGAGGATCTCAGGGCGATCAGACAGATACTCGACAACCTCCTGTTCATTTCATTCGACCAGGAAAGCCTGATGGATGATCTGGCACGCACCAATATTGCCGATCCCAGGTACCAGGACATGATCAGAAAACAGCATGGCATAGAAGACAATATGAAAATTGTTAAGGATTCGCTGCTGGCGCTCAGCAAAAGGCAGATCATGATCGAACCTTTTGTACACAGGGAAGTAAACAAGATCAATTTGCATATTTCCGATGCCAAAGACCAGCTCAACGACAGAAAAAAGGGACAGGCCGCCGCCTCACAGCAATATGTCATGACCTCGGTAAACAACCTGGCACTACTGCTGGCCGAAGCTCTTGATAAATTACAGCAAATGAATAACATGAACATGCCCGGCGATGCCTCCTGCAAAAATCCCGGCGGCAGCAGCCCCGGCAAAATGCCGGAAAACATGAGCGAAATGCAAAAACAACTGAACCAGCAATTGCAGAAGATGAAAGACGGGCAGAAAATGGATGGACAACAGGGAAAACAGGGCCAGAAGTCGATGAGTGAGCAATTTGCCAGGATGGCTGCCGAGCAGGAGGCCATCCGCCGGCAAATGCAACAGTACCTGGAGGAGTTGAAGGCCCAGGGGGAAACCGGCGATGCCGGCCTCAATAAGCTCATGGACGACATGGAACAAACAGAGCTCGACCTTGTTAATAAAAGGCTTAATGAGGAAACGATCCAACGGCAGGAAGAGATTCTTACCCGGCTCCTGAAGCATGAAAAAGCCATGCGTGAAAGGGAAAAAGAAGAGCGCCGTGAATCAAAAGAAGTAAAAAATCACGAACAGGGTAACCCTGGCGAATTTTTAGAGTATAACAAGTTACTTTTAAAAGAAGTTGAACTATTAAAAACAGTTCCGCCCGATTTAAAACCTTATTATAAACGTAAAGTGAATGAATATTTTTATAACTTTGGGAATTAAATATTACCGGTTATGGGTAGGAAGGAAAAACTAACGCTTGACTCAAAGCCCGAAAACATCAGTTCAGTAGAACGTTTTGTAGAAGAGATCTGCGATTATTACAACTTGAATGATACCTATTTTGGTAACATCCTGATAGCCCTGACCGAAGCATTCCGTAATGCCCTCATACACGGAAACCAGTCTGACCCCACCAAAAAAATTCATATTGTTTTCCAGTCGCGCCCCAAAGGCCTTTCGTTTACGGTCATTGACGAAGGCGCAGGTTTTGATCCTTCCGGGGTACCCGATCCGGTTGAAGAGGAAACACCATCCGGTAAGGGCAAGGGTATTTTCCTAATGCGATCCCTTTCAGATAAACTGTCATTCGGAAAGGAAGGAAGAAGTGTTGAAATATTTTTCAGGATTTCAGGTATTGGGCACGAAGCCATGAAAAAACGTCTCACCCATTTCAACGAATATTTCAAGACCCACGAACAAAAAGTCTGACCCCTTCCTTTATTTATTTCCAATGTGCTCCCTCATCCAATTCTTTGAAGAAGATGTTCATTATAAGCCGGCCGGGGAAGAAGCCATAAAGGAATGGATCGTGCAATGCGTTGAAAAGGAAGGCGGTCATATTTCGATGCTGAACATCATTTTCTGCAACGACGAATATTTGCTTGAACTGAACCAGCGCTTTCTTGAAAGGGAAACTCTCACGGATGTTATCGCCTTTGATTATCATGAAGAGGAAAATGAGGTTTCCGGTGATGTTTTCATCAGCATCGACCGTATCAGGGAAAATGCCGATGTTTTCGGGCAAACCCTTATAAATGAAACAAACAGGGTGATCATCCATGGTGTTTTACATCTTCTGGGATATGACGATCGCAATGCCGGCAGTAAGCAAAAGATGACCGGGAAAGAAGATTATTACCTATCTTTGCTGCCGTTTTAAACACTGTATCAATATTTTAATTAATGTTGGGCCCCTATGATATCATTGTTGTCGGAGCCGGTCATGCCGGCTGTGAGGCGGCGGCCGCAGCGGCCAGTCTTGGTTCATCTGTGCTTTTACTGACCATGAATATGGAAAACATGGCACAAATGTCATGCAATCCGGCCATGGGGGGAATTGCCAAAGGTCAGATAATCAGGGAAATAGATGCGCTTGGCGGTTTGTCAGGCATTGTTACCGACAAAACCATGATACAGTTCAGGATGCTGAATAAATCCAAGGGCCCGGCCATGTGGAGTCCGCGTGCCCAAAGTGATCGTTTTTTATTTTCGAAGGAATGGCGTTTGCAGCTTGAAAAAATCCCGCAACTGCATTTTTTCCAGGATATCGTAACGCGGATTATGGTAAAGGAGGGGATCGTTACCGGTGTTCGCACAGCCATGGGCCATACAATATCTGCCGCTGCCGTCATTCTGACCAACGGCACTTTTCTGAATGGGGTGATCCATATCGGTGATAAAAAGATAAAGGGCGGCAGAATTGGCGAAATTGCTTCTCATGGGATTACCGAAAACCTGTTGAAATACGGTTTTTCCTCCTCCCGGATGAAAACCGGAACCCCTGTACGCATCGACGGACGGACGATTGATTTTGGAAAACTGGAGGAACAACCCGGCGATGAGATTCCGGCAAAGTTTTCATTCACCGATACGCCTCCCCTGACCAAACAGCGCAGTTGTTACCTGGCCTATACCAACAAGGAGGTTCACGATATCCTCCGGACGGGCTTTGATCGTTCCCCTATGTTTACGGGCAGAATCGAAGGGATCGGCCCCCGTTACTGTCCTTCAATTGAAGATAAGATCGATCGTTTTTCAGGTAAGGATCAGCACCAGCTTTTTGTTGAACCCGAGGGCTGGAATACCATTGAGTATTATCTGAACGGGTTTTCCTCTTCTCTCCCCGAAGAAATCCAGTTAAAGGCTTTGAAAAAAATCCCGGGTTTTGAGAATGCCAGGATCTTTCGTCCGGGTTATGCCATCGAATATGATTATTTCCCGCCCGAGCAACTGAGATACACCCTGGAAACAAAACTGGTAAAAAACCTGTATTTCGCCGGGCAGATCAACGGGACCACCGGTTACGAAGAAGCTGCGGCACAGGGTTTGATGGCCGGCATTAATGCGCACCGAAAGCTACAAGGGCTTTCGGATTTTTCACTGAAGCGGTCGGATGCATATATCGGCGTACTGATCGACGATCTGATCACCAAAGGTGTTGACGAGCCCTACCGCATGTTCACTTCCCGGGCCGAATACCGTATATTGCTGCGGCAGGATAATGCCGATCTGCGCCTGACGCCCCTGGGCCACAAAATAGGCCTGGCCGGAAACGATCGCATGGAAACGGTAACGGCCAAAGAAAAACTCCTGCAACAGATCATCCGTTATTGTAAAAGCGAAAGTGCTTCGCCGGAAGAGGTAAACAACATGCTGCTCGAACAAAATACCGATCCGCTGAAACAAAAAACAAAAATTGCCACACTATTATTGCGTCCGCAACTGCACATGCACCAATTGCTTGAAAGCACCGTTCACCTGCGTAACTTCTTACAGAGCCTGCCCGGTCTCACCGGTGAAATTCTCGAACAGGCAGAAATCCGGATCAAGTACCAGGGATACATTGAAAAAGAAAGAGATTTGGCCGATAAACTGGGAAAACTGGAAAACCTGCCCATAAAAGAAGATATCGACTACCAGCAGCTTACTTCTCTTTCCTATGAATGCCGGGAAAAACTATCGAAGATCAGGCCTTCAACCATCGGACAGGCTGCCCGGATCAGTGGTGTAAGTCCGGCTGATATTGCCGTGCTGGCCATCTATTTGGGCAGTCCCGCTACGCGTGTTCCACGTGAAACCAAATGATCGCCCCATCATATAATCATCTTGTTTAAATAAAGGAGCCTATATTTGCCTTTTTGTTTCACGTGAAACACTTGCTATGGAAAATCTGAATCGTTGTCCGTCCTGCCATTCCGCGAATATTTCCATTTTTATACATTGCAAGGATCATTTTGTATCTTCCGAAACATTCTCTATCTTTTCCTGCAGTCAATGCAGCCTGCTGTTTACAAACCCCCGTCCTTCAATGCTTGAATCAGGCAGATATTATGAATCGGAGAAATACATTTCACATTCAGGAACCCGCAAAGGACTGATCAATAAACTATACCACCTGGCCCGCGTAAAAAGCCTGCAAAGAAAAAGAAAGTTAACCGAAAAATATTCTCCCGGTAAAAGCATTCTTGATTATGGCTGCGGTACCGGTGAATTTTTAAACCTGATGCGGCGTAACGGCTGGCAATGCAACGGGATCGAACCCAACCCGGGTGCCCGCAATTTTGGTGCATACCATTACGGCCTCGATGTGGAAGATGAAGAAAAACTTCATGCGATCGCAAAATCCTCCCGTCACTGCATCAGTCTTTGGCATGTTCTCGAACATGTCTATCCACTCAAACAACGGATACAAAAATTTAATGAGATCCTCACAGACCAGGGCATATTGATCCTGGCCCTGCCCAACCACCTTTCATACGATGCGAAAAAATATGGCAGTTGCTGGGCAGCCTGGGATGTACCCCGCCACCTTTATCACTTCAATCCCTCAAGCATTCAAAATCTGATGGAAAATTCCGGCTTTTCACTTATTACAAAACACCCGATGAAACTTGATGCACTATACATCTCCCTGCTAAGCGAAAAATATTCAGGAAACAAATTCCCTTTTCCTGCAGCCATCATTCAGGGCTGCCTGTCAAATTTTTCCGCCCGCTTTCGCACAGGCCATTATTCAAGTTTAATCTATATCTTTAGAAAATCAAATTAAGGCCTTTTTAAGCTTTCTGGTGCACGATCACCCCGCAATAATATCTTTACTCTCCCGGCAGGCGATCGTTCAACAGAACGGCTAATTTTAGGTTTTATGTTATTGTACTGACTTTCAATGTTTTAGGCATGGAAAACACACGTTTTAACTTTCATCCATTCAGGAAAACGATTTTCTATTCGGGCCTCGGCCTGGTATTCCTTCTCCTTGCCCTGATTTTTTCATATCAGGCAAGCCGGCATGCGTCTCCGGAAAATATCCGAAAAACGCTTCAGAAAAATATTCTTCAGAACGAAACATGCCTTTCCCAAACCCTGAACAATATCCTGAAGGAAACTTCTGACCTCTCCTTTCCGGCCATCGATTCAATGCTGGATTCGGAAAAAATAAATTCGCTCAACGTATATTTCTTTTTATATGAGAACGACAGCCTGGCATACTGGTCTGACAATG
This sequence comes from uncultured Bacteroidales bacterium, assembly GCA_964404735.1. Lineage (GTDB taxonomy): Bacteria > Bacteroidota > Bacteroidia > Bacteroidales > B18-G4 > B18-G4. Next base: position 9,049 of record CAYOLA010000086.1, on the reverse strand, counting down.
CCGTGCCTGTTCCGGCAATATATGACACAAGCCTGTTCAACAAGCATCCGGCTCTCCTTGCAAACGGAATATACCTTCATCGCGACAGCCTGATCCACGGAAAACGATTACAGGCACTTTGCCTGGTCAAACACCAATATCCTTTTCAAAACAAATTTCTGCTTAATGATTTCCACGAGGATTACAGGGTTCCGCCAAAAACAGATATTGCTTTTTCTAAAAGTGATCTGAACATTTTCGACAGCCGCGGCGAATTTCTTTTCTCCGTAATACCCCCCGACAAACAAATAACTGACGGTTTCCCGGCCTATATGCTGCTCTTCCTTTATGCATTCCTGTTTCTTTCTGTAAGCGCTGCGATTTATCATTTTTATCTTGTTTTTCGCCAATATCTGAAATCCCGATTCCTGCTGATGCTGGCCTTCGCCATCGACATCATCATTCTCCGGGCACTGATGTTCATATTCAGGCTGCCAAACGATATCTACAACAGCATCGTTTTTTCCCCCAACCCTTATGCCTTTTCCGACCTCATCCCCTCCCTGGGCGACTTTTTCTTTCACACCCTTACCATCCTGGTGATTGCTTATGTGTTTTTTATTCAGTATCGTCAGCCCCCCGAAAAACACAAAAAAACAAAAGCAGGCAATCTCTTTATGGCTTTTACCCTGTTTCTGCATATTTATATATTTTTCAGGCTTTTTATGGCCGCTTCACAAAGCCTGATCATCGATTCTTCAGGTTCACTTGACCTGAACCAGATCTTCTTTCTTTCCGCTCCTTCTATTATCGCTCTTTTCATACTTTGTGCACTTCTCTTCAGTTTCTTTTTTATCTCAATCCGACTGCTGCAATATGCTAAATTTTACTGCAATGGCTCATGGGCTGCATATATTTTTTCCCAATTGTTATCCATGACCGCGTTTTATTTTCTTTGCCGCTTTTTCCATCACTGTGATGCCAGCTTATTGCTCCCGGTACTGATTTATTCCATCGTCTATTACATCCTTTCTTTTAAGAAAAATACCGGTGCGGAAAATCTGGGATTCACCAGTCTGCTGGTCTATCTTTTTCTGTTCACACTTCTTAGCAGTGCTGTTCTTACACACTATAATATAATTAAGGAGAAAGAACAAAGAAGGTTAATGGCCCTGCAACTTTCCAGTGGCGAAGACCCACTGACGGAATACCTGCTTCATGAGGTATGTACTGATCTGAAAAACGATACTGCTTTTCTCTCCATTGTTGCCAAACTGCCCTTGCAAGCCGAATCAGAAAATCAGGCCATTGCCCATATCGAAAAGAATTATTTATCGGACAGGCTCAGGAAGTACGAATGGCTGATCACCATATGCACACCCGGCAGATCCCTGCTCATACAGCCCGAAAATTACCTGTCGGACTGTAAAAGCTATTTCGAAAGTATTATTGAAAACACCAGAAAATCCTCCATAGACGATCATTTGTATATCTATGGCAAAGAAACCGGGATGTACGACTACATTGCCCAAAATGACTTTTTAATCAATGACGACACCATCAGCATATTCATTGAATTATTCTCCGTTTTTATCCCCGGCGAAGGCCTTGGTTATCCCGAACTTCTGATCGATGAATCGGCCAGGACATTGTCAGGCCTTGATAATTACAGCTATGCACGTTACAAAAACGATAAACTTGTCTTTAAATACGGAGATTACGCCTATCGAACAAATCTCACAGGCTATCCCCTTGAATCGGGAGGCATCTTTTTTAACCACAACAGCTATAGTCATTATATCCACGATTCCGGTCAGGGAGAACACCTGATTATCAGTAAAAAAGAAGATTCATTTTTTGAAGTGATCGCTCCTTTCTCTTACCTGTTGATATTCTTTTCTGTTTTCATTTTTCTCTTTCTTTTCTGCATCCATTTTCCGCTTATTCAGACAAGTTTCCGGCTGAATTTCAGAAATCGTATCCAGCTATACACAATTTCGCTCATCATTACCTCTTTTGTGATCCTCGGTATCATCACCGTCAGTTATCTGGTAAGGCTGAATACATCAAAAAACATAGAAATCCTCAGTGAAAAAACCCATTCGGTACTGATCGAACTCGAACATAAACTTGCCGGCGAGCAAAAACTCGATATTTCCATGTATGATTACCTTACCAATTTACTGGTTAAATTTTCGCAGGTATTTTTCAGCGACATCCACTTGTATGACCTGGAGGGAAACCTGCTGGCTTCATCGCGTCCGCAAATATTCCGGAAACAACTGATATCTGCCAGGATGAATACTGAAGCATTCCACATGCTAACCATCGAGCGGAAATTTCTTTTCATTCACACCGAAAATATTGGCAGACAGAAATATTATTCTGCCTATGTGCCTTTTATGAATACCGAAAACCAGGTAGTGGCTTATCTCAATCTTCCATATTTTGCAAGGCAAACGGGATTGCAAAGAGATATTTCCTACTTCCTGAATACCTTTTTGAATTTCTACGTACTGATGATCGCCCTGGCCATTTTCATCGCCTTATTGATTTCCCGATACATTACCAGTCCGCTCCAGCTCATCCGCAATAAAATGGGCAGTCTTTCATTTGGCAGCAATAATGAAAAGATCGACTGGAGCGGGAGGGATGAGATCGGCACCCTGGTGGCCGAATACAACCGCATGATCGACGAGTTGTCGGTCAGCGCCGAAAAACTGGCCCGGTCGGAACGTGAAAGTGCCTGGCGTGAGATGGCCAGGCAAGTGGCACATGAGATCAAAAACCCTTTAACACCGATGAAACTCAGTGTGCAGCATCTCAGGAAATCCTGGAAAGAATCATTGCCCGACTGGGAAAAACGCCTTGACAGGTTTACCTCCACCATGATCGAGCACATTGATAATTTATCGGCCATTGCCGGGGCCTTTTCCGATTTTGCAAAAATGCCGCAAAAGCATGAAGAAAAAGTCGATCTGTCAGAAGCCATTCCAAAATCGATCAACCTGTTTTCCGACATTGACAATATCAAGATATCCTTTCATTCCCCCGGAAAAGAGCCCTGCTATGTTCTTGCCGATAAAAACCAGCTAATCAGGGTTTTTAACAATCTTATCCAAAATGCTGTGCAGGCCATAGGCAAAGAGCCCGGAGGCCTGATTGATGTTTCCGTTCAAAAGGTAAATGGCTTTTTCCGGATCAAAGTCACGGATAACGGACCGGGTATTGCCCCGGATATGATGGATAAGATATTTTCACCCAGCTTTACCACAAAAAGCAGCGGGATGGGCCTCGGCCTTGCCCTCGTCAGCAACATCATCATCGAGGCGGGGGGAGAAATTAATTTTGAATCATTCCAAGGCAAAGGCACAGTATTTATTATAAAACTGCCGGAATACAAATATACCTCCGGGTAAACTTTCAAAGCCAGTTTGATAAACTTGCCGCATGCAGGGTGCTTATTTGTTTTTCCTCTTTACATTTGCACCACAAGATCATTAAAGATTGAAACCACTCAGAAAACTGGCAGGGCAAACAGCCGTTTACGGCATGGGGACGATTGTTCCGCGATTGCTGAATTACCTGCTGCTAACCCCCTTTTATACCCGTGTTTTTGTTGAAGGACAATACGGCATTGTTACCGAATTGTATGCTTATATCGCCTTCCTGCTGGTGTTGCTTACTTATGGCATGGAAACGTCTTTCTTCAGGTTCGCGGGTAACGAACGCGAACACGATCGCGTGTATTCAACGGCACTGGGTTCGCTTTTTCTGACTTCCTCGGTATTTATTCTGCTTGCTTCCGTATTTTCCGGCAGTATTGCCACACTCATCAGATATGGCTCAAACCCCGAGTATATCGTATATTTTTCGATCATTGTTGGCGCCGATGCCTTTACCTCCATCCCTTTTGCAAGGCTGAGGCAACAAAACAAGGCCTTCCGCTTTGCCCTGATCAAGGTGATCAACGTAGCCGTAAACATTTTTTTCAATTTCTTTTTCCTGCTGATCTGCCCCTGGCTTATCGCCCAAAACCCCCATTCATTTGTTACGGTTTTTTACGATCCCGGCATCGGTGTCGGATATGCTTTTATCTCCAACCTGATCGCCAGCCTGGTTACCCTTTTTCTGCTTCTACCCGACATCTTACGGACCCATTTTTCCTTTAGTGCTGTCATTCTCAAAAAAATGCTGGCCTATGGCCTGCCCCTGCTGATGGTTGGCCTATTTGGCATGATCAATGAAGTATCGGACAAGATCCTCTTCAAATTTCTCATTACCATACCCGATGGAATTGCTGATAAAGAGCAGTATATTCTCGGCCAGCTGGGCATTTACGGTGCCAATTACCGGCTGGCCGTTCTGATGACCCTTTTCATACAAATGTTCCGCTATGCGGCAGAGCCTTTCTTTTTTGCCCATTCGGCCGAAACCAATGCCCGGGAGCTGTATGCATCGGTTATGAAGTACTTCGTAATATTTTGCCTGCTGATCTTTTTGCTTGTTACACTTTTTCTCGATATTTTCAAGTATTTTATCGGTCCCGACTTCAGGTCGGGTTTAAATATTGTACCCGTAATCCTTATGGCAAACCTGTTTCTGGGCATCTTTTACAACCTTTCGGTATGGTATAAATTAACTGATAAAACAAGATACGGGGCCATCATCGCCTTCGGCGGCGCCCTGATTACCATCACCCTGAATATTTTGCTTGTTCCGGTCTATGGATATACCGGGGCGGCCTGGGCACATTTCGCCTGTTACCTTTTCATGGTAATTTTTTCGTTCCTGCTTGGCCGGATCTATTACAGGATTAATTACGATCTGAAAAATATTTTATTTTATTTCCTGCTTGCTGCGGGTCTGTATTTTTTATCGGTTTACGTTATATTTACCGAAACATTTTTCAAATATTTACTCCATGCGGGTTATATCATCATTTTTCTGCTGTTTGCCATTTTACTTGAAAAAAGAAAACTTCCCGGGAATACCACAGGAATATAATTACATGAGATGAAAATAAAAATTCTGAATCATTCAAAGCATCCATTACCGGAATATGAAACAGCGTTTTCGGCAGGCATGGACCTGCGCGCAAACCTGAATGAACCGGTGCCATTAAAACCCCTGCAGCGTGCCCTGATCCCCACCGGGCTTTTCATTGAACTGCCCGAAGGATATGAAGCCCAGATCAGGCCCCGGAGCGGACTGGCCATCAGAAACGGTATCAGCCTTGTCAATTCGCCCGGTACCATCGATGCTGATTACCGCGGTGAGATCAGGATCATTCTCATCAATCTTTCGGATGAAGATTTTCTCGTGCAGGACGGTGAACGCATTGCACAAATGATCATTGCACGACATGAACAGGCAGAATGGATTGAAGTAACAGAGCTGAACAAAACAGAACGGGGCGAGGGTGGCTTTGGTCACAGTGGTATCCACTGAGTCCTTCATCGTATTTCCAAATATCCTTCCCTCTCATCATCCGGGCAGATATTTCGCTTATTTTTGCAATAAGCTGCCGCACCAATGATCTCTGCCGACTACCACAAGCGTAAATATGTGATCTCCGCCATTTTTTTACTGGTGGGGTTGATATTTCTGATCCGGCTGTTTTTCCTGCAAATTCTATCCAACGATTTTAAATTATCGGCCGAAAACAATGTGCTGAGGTATGTTACCCAGTATCCCGGCAGGGGTTTGATATACGACAGGAACGGCCGGTTGCTTGTTTACAATGAGGCGGCTTACGACCTGCTGGTCATTCCCAGGCAGATACAGCCTTTCGACACTACCGAACTGTGTATGCTTCTCAAACTAGAAAAAGAAGAATTTGACAAACGTTTGCTGCGGGCCAAAAAATATTCGCGATACAAACCCTCTCTCTTTCTGGAACAAATATCAAAAGAAGACTTCGGTTACCTGGAAGAAAAGCTTTATAAATATCCCGGCTTTTATATACAATCCCGGACATTACGACATTATCCCGATCAGCATGCAGCACATTTGCTTGGTTACATAGGTGAAGTAAATAACCATGATATTGAGGTGGATAATTACTATTCACCGGGGGATTATATCGGAAAAAGCGGCATTGAAAAATTCTATGAACCGCTTCTCAGGGGGGCAAAGGGCCTCAAAGTGATCCTTGTTGACGTTTTCAACAGGGAAAAAGGGGCTTTTGCAAACGGACAATATGATACCGCAGCCGTTCCCGGCATTGATCTTCACATCTCCATCGACATGGAACTCCAGGCCTACGGCGAGTTATTGATGCAAAACAAGACCGGTAGCATTGTTGCCATTGAACCAGCCAGCGGGGAGATCCTGGCCCTGGTCACTTCACCTTCCTATGACCCCAATTTGCTGGTGGGCCGTGTCCGTGGGAAAAACTACGGCATGCTCGAAACAGATTCACTCAAACCACTGATCAACAGGGCTATTATGGGAACCTATCCACCCGGATCCACCTTCAAAATGGTAAATGCCCTGATAGCCATGCAGGAAAAAGTACTTTTCCCGGGCACCATTTATCATTGCGACGGACCCCTGTCAAAACCAATAAAATGCACCCATTACCACGAAAGCCCCCTGGCCTTGAATTCGGCCATCCAGAACAGTTGCAATCCCTATTTCTGGAATGTCTTTCGCTCGGTGATAACCAAGGCTGAATTTGGCCACGATTCAATCGGCTTCAGGCACTGGCGTGATCATGTCAGCAGTTTTGGATTTGGCAACCGCTTCAACACCGACATCCCATTTGAACTAAAGGGAAACGTCCCCAGCCAGGCATATTACGACAATATATATTCAAAAGGGCGATGGCGCGCACTGACCATTCGCTCGCTGGCCATCGGACAGGGGGAGATCCTGGTAACGCCCATACAACTTGCCAACATGGCCGCCGTGATCGCCAACCGGGGCTATTACTACAAACCCCATATTCTTAAAGCAAGCGGTAAGGGAAAAATCAAAGATGAGCACTTTACCACCAAAGTTCAAACAACCGTAAACAGGGATCATTTTGAGTTTATCGCGGAAGCGATGCTTGACGTATTTGAAGGGGAACACGGAACTGCCAGGTGGCACAAACTGGAATCAGTCCTGATATGCGGAAAGACAGGTACGGTAGAAAACCCACATGGAGAAGACCATTCGATGTTCATCGCTTTTGCCCCAAAAGACGATCCCCAAATTGCCCTCTCGGTGATCGTTGAAAATTCAGGTTACGGTTCGACATGGGCAGCACCCATTGCAACATTATTGATCGAAAAATACCTGCTGGGGGAAGTGAAACGAAAAAATCTCGAAAAACGAATGACAGAAGGGAAATTGATCCGCTAAGCATGAGGGAAAGAACCGGAATACTGCAAAATATCGACTGGATCACTGTTTTGATCTATCTCCTCCTTGTTCTTACCGGTTGGGTTAATATTTATGCGGCGGTATACAATGAAGAACACAGCAGTATCATTGATTTCTCGCAACGTTACGGCAAACAGCTTATTTGGATCATCGCCTCACTGGTCATCGCCTTTATTATTATTTTGATCGATGCAAAGTTCTTCAGCACCTTTGCTTATCTGATCTACGGGCTGAGCCTGGTCAGTCTGGCCGGCGTTCTGTTTGCGGGCACCGAAATTGCCGGATCACGTTCGTGGTTCCAGTTTGGCAGCATTGCCATTCAGCCTGCCGAATTCGCAAAATTTGCCAGTTGCCTGGCCATCGCAAAATATCTCAGCACATTCAATGTAAGCCTTTACCGGCTCAGGAACAGGATCATTGCTTCAATTATCATCCTCACTCCCGCCTTCCTGATACTGATGCAAAACGATACCGGAAGCGCACTGGTATATGTTTCACTGATCCTTGTATTATACCGGGAGGGACTTCCGGGCGGTATCCTGCTTACCGGTTTTTTCATGGCTTTGTTATTCGTGCTTGCCCTACTCATCGGGAACCATTATATTATTATCGGCCTGGTCGTTCTTACGGCCCTGCTCTACTATTTCCTCAATAAAAGCAGAAAAAACATTCTGGTGCTGATCTCCTTATTATTGATTGCCACCGCTTATGTTTATTCGGTCGATTATGCATTCGACAAGCTGCTCGAACCACATCAGAAAAAACGCATCCATGTGCTCATCGGAAAAGAAGCGGATCTGCGCGGAGCCGGCTATAATGTTCACCAGTCGAAAATAGCCATCGGCTCGGGAGGCATTACCGGAAAAGGGTTTTTACAGGGAACCCAAACCAAGTACAATTTCGTTCCTGAACAGGATACCGATTTCATTTTCTGCACAATTGGGGAGGAATGGGGGTATCTGGGCTCACTTTTTGTTATCGGGCTCTTCATGGCACTCTTGTTAAGGCTGATCAAACTCGCGGAGCGACAAAAATCAGATTTCAGCCGCATCTACGGTTATGGCGTGGCCTCCATTATATTTTTCCATGTACTGGTAAATATCGGCATGACCATCGGCTTGCTGCCGGTAATCGGCATTCCACTGCCTTTTATCAGTTATGGGGGATCCTCCCTGTGGGCTTTCACTATTTTATTGTTTATTTTTATACGCCAGGATGCGCACCGTTTACAACTTCTATAGGGCAAAGCTTTAACAGCCTGTCCTTACAGAATCCCCCTGCTGTAAATACCATACATAAATATTTGACAGGAAAAGTGCGACCTTTTAACTTTTCGGGTATTAATCATACGAGGTCCTGTGCAAACCATCCCGGAAATATTGAAGTATTTTTCCCATTTCTGACGGTATGCGGTTGAATGCAGGGCTGAAAAAATGCTGCCACGAACCGGCCGCCTAAAAACAGCCGGGGATTCAGGGAAGGCACAAATTTTATTGCGTATCTTTACCAACGAAAAGAAAATGATGGAAAAACGCTGGGTTTACAAAGAACAGGGATCAGAAAAGCATATCCGGGAATTATCGGAAATACTGAATATACATCCTGCTTTGTGCAATCTTCTTGCTCAGCGCGGTATATACGGGCTTGATGATGCCAAGACGTATTTCAGGCCTAAACTTGAAGACCTCCACGATCCGTT
>CAYOLA010000085.1:0-5830 GCA_964404735.1 uncultured Bacteroidales bacterium | reverse complement strand
GTGGTATTCCCATTTAAAGGAACGACGGTTACATGCGCATCGGTGCCATCCTTGAAGATGGTGGTAATGTCAACGTTGTCGCTCGGCGGGGTATACTGCAGGTTGTTGAATATGAGGATGCCGTTGGCGAAGTTTTCCTTGGTTTCGTCGCCGGAGAGGGAGAAGTCGCCCCTGCCATCGGCGGTTGCCGGGTCGGGGAAGTTAAAGAAATAGATGTTTTCGAAAAGGGCCCTGGCGCCATCGCGGAAATCACCAAGTTCCGACGTCGGATACCCTTTGATGCTTCCGTTTTTCACGGTGTGCCCGTCGAGGTAGCTGCCTTCCGGCCCGTCAATTTCAAGGGCGTGGTCGGTAGTCGGCCCGCAGATACCAACAAAATTATCAAGGGTTCCTGCCCAGGCCTGGTCGGTGTCGAAAGCATCGTCACCCGAGTTCCATACGAGTGCATGGCTCACATTCACCGTTCCGCCGAACCATTCGATGCCGTCGTCCTGGTTGGCAACAACTTCAACATATTCGATGATGGTTCCGGAGCCTACGCCACCGAGGGTGAGCCCGTTGATCTCGTTGCCTTCACCGATGTTGGAGCCGCCGTGGCGGATGGAAATATAACGGATAACACCGGAATTATCGTCGGCCTTGTCGCCGCCGTAAAGGCCGTTCGGGTCCGAAGGAGGAATGCCTTCGATCTGCACAGCCGGTGCATCGGCTGAGATAGGCGCATTGCCAAGTACGATCACGCCGCCCCATAAGCCGTCGAGGTCGGGGTCGAGGTTCGGGCTGGCAATCTGTCCGGGCTGGATCTCGTCGGCAACCGTGGTAAAGATGATGGGCCTGTCTGCCGTACCTTCTGCCATGATCATGCCGCCACGTGCGATGATCAATGCCGTGGCATTGGGGCCTGTTCCGGCTTCACCTTTGATGATCACGCCGGGCTCGATGGTTAGCGTGGCACCTGCCGTAACGGCAATACGTCCACCAAGGATATATATGTTGCCATATTTCCAGGTGGTGTTTTGCGTGATGTTGTCGGTTACCGTAATGGTTGTTTCAGGGGGAGGTGGGGTGTTCCCATTGTTGTCATCATCATCATCCTTTTTACAGGCCGATAATGTCAGTACAACAGCAGTAAAAAGCAATGCTGCAAGTTTGAAGTTTGGTTTTTTCATAAGGCGTTTAAATTTAAATGTGTTGATGGTTATGCAATGGATTTTTGTGCAAAGGAATGCCTTCAATTATAAGTGAGTTTTAATTTAATATTAATCTTATGTTAAGAATCGGCTCCAGAATCTTCGCAGGTTAACATTAAATTTAAATTAGTTTTCAGGGTGTTGAAAATGAGCATTTTGCTATAGGCTGTTGTAACTGTAACCGACTCCCTTACAGGTGCGGATGATGTCGAGCCCGATCTTTTCCCTGATCTTTCTGATATGTACGTCGATGGTCCGGTCGCCAACGATTACCTCACTGCCCCAGATGCTGTGCAGGATCTCTTCCCTGCTGAAAACTTTGTCGGGTTTCGATGTAAGCACCATCAGCATTTCGAATTCCTTTTTTGGCAGGTAGATCTCCCGGCCATCTTTTACTACCAGATATTTTTCGCGGTCGATCGTAAATCCTTTAAGGTGTATCTTTTTTCCGGAAAGATTGCCTTTGCCGGGACGCCTGAGCAAAGCCTTTACCCGGGAAGCCAGAACCGATGGCCGGATCGGCTTTTTGATGTAATCATCGGCTCCTGCTTCAAATCCGGCTATCTGTGTAAAGTCTTCCCCCCGGGCACTCAGTATGGCAATGATGGTATTGCGCAATTCGGGGATTCCCCTGATGTTTTTGCAGGTTTCAATGCCATCCATGCCCGGCATCATTACATCAAGGATGATGAGTCCGGGTTGTTTTTCCCTGGCGGTTTTGATGGCGTCATACCCGTTTGTAGCCGTAATGATATCGTATCCGGCTTTCCGGAGGTTGTATCCAAGGAATTCAAGGATGTCCGTTTCATCGTCGACGAGCAGGATGGTGTTATTTTCGGGATACATCAGGCTGTTATGATTGTTTATGGTGGGCAAAGATGAACCGCCACCCTTAATTGAAGGTAAATTGTGTGTTAATCTTTTATTAAATCAGTGAGATGATGATTCCCTGAATAAATTGCGCTGAAATTATTCAGTCATGGCTTAACCGGTTTTCCCCCTGCTTACGGGGTGATAACGATTGACAGGGATACCCGGGAAATGCGCTGAATATTGCGGCGGCTTTGTTTTCCTTTCAGATGATATATAACACTGAATAATTTCCTCCGGGAAGGATGTTCAGGGTGGATGGATCCCCTCCCAAAATCCTTATTGATGCTGAGGTCTGAGCAGGTCATTCACTGTCTTTACGGGATTGAAGGTTTCGATGGGCACCTCAATAAAAAGAGTGATCCAGTCTGCCATGGCGCCGTTCCATAAACCGGGAAGCTCCTGCGCTTTCAGGTCTTTTCCGTCTTTCGACTTAACGGAGATAAAGCCGGTGGCCGGATCGGTGAACTTTCCAAGGTCAAATTTTTGTCCCCGGTGGTCTTTGAGGCAGCAAACCAGGTCGACCGGGTTGAAATGTGTAGACTGTTTCACGATCTGCAGCTGTCCCTCATCATTCATATCAATCTGCGATGATTCCACGATCTGTAAACTGGTTTTGCCATCGCTGCCGGCAACCCAGAAGGGCCCGCCGCCGGGTTCCCCTTCGTTTTTAACCATGCCACATACCCGTATGGGCCGGTTCAGTTTTTGAAAAATCTCTTTTTGTTTTTCTTCAGGGGGAAGGGATTGAAAACGATTGGCAAAACGTATATCCAGTTTCTCTGTGCAAAAAGCGATGATCCCGTTGAGCATTTCTTCATCCGGATTTCCCGATTCGAGCAAATGCATATAATGCCTTATCTTTTCCATCAGTTGGATCATGAGCCCGCCCAAAACCTTCTTGTAAAGGTAGGTGGGGCCTTTCAACCTGTCGGGCACTACGTTGTCGATGTTCTTGATAAAGGCGATGTCACAATCCAGTTCGTTCAGGTTTTCAATAAGCGCCCCATGCCCGCCGGGCCTGAACACTATACTTTCGTCGGGGTTCCTGAAAGGTTTGTTGTTCATGTCAACGGCAATGGTGTCGGTTGATGGTTTCTGTACCGAAAACCCGATGCTGAATTTTATTCCGTTTTTATTCTCGAAGCCGGTGGCGGCCTGCCGGGCCTTTTCCCTGAATTGGCCCATATGCTCAGGCGAAACGGTAAAGTGGATCCTGGCTGTCCGGGCTCTGTCAAGGCAGTACTCCAGGCCCTCTGCCAGGTGTTCTTCCATGGCTGTTCGTGCTGCGTTTTCATAGCGGTGGAAATATAGCAGTCCTTTTGGAAGGGATGCATAGTCAAGCCCTTTGCTGGTCAGCAGGTACCTGATGATCATTTTATGACCTTCGGCTGTGCGAAGTTCACTGAGTTCGAGCCCGTCCGAACGCATGGCCGTTTCCAGGTAAGGATAAAAGGCGAAATCACGCAGCCTGATGATGAATTCTAAAACATCACGGCCGGGTTCTTCTTCAGTACTTTCCATATAGGCATGCAGGCCCTTGAACATCCGGCTTGCCGCACCACTGGCCGGAACCATCTTGGTGATCAGGTATTCGCCGGCCTTTTCATCAAATAACTGCCTGAGGCTTTTTATTTGCTGTTCATCCAGCACTCCGATCCCGTGTCCGGGTGTGGCCGGTGCCGATAGTCTTACGTATGAAAATCCTTTGCGGAAGTTCTCAAGCTGCATGTTGATCTTTTGAGGACTGATGTTCTTTTCTTCGAACTGTTTGTAGTCTTGGGCTGTGAACATAGTATAATGTATTTCGTTAACGCGGGCAAAGTTAAATAAAGATGCCGATGTTGATCAGCATGTTGTTACGCATAAATTAGTATCGATAAATAAAAGATATTTAAATAATTTTTGTATATTTGGTTGTCCGGTCCATGACATGCCGGCGGGTAGTTTATTTCTAATCATTAATTCAGGATGTTATGATAGCGAAAAAGGCTCTGTTTGGGGTTTTATTCATGGTGCCGCTGATTTTCCTTCAGGCACAGGTGGCAGTTAATGATGATCAGTCAGCTGTAGATCCTTCTGCCATGCTCGATGTTCAGTCGACCGGTAAAGGATTCCTGCCACCCAGGATGAATGAAATCGATAAGCTGAGGATAAGTAATCCTGCTGCCGGGTTGGTAATTTATAACACAGACTGCCATTGCCTGAATTTTTACAATGGCAATACCTGGGTTAGCCTCGAAAACGGTTCCGCTGTCGGGGATCCGCTTTTTTACCAGCTTGCCGTTGGCGGAACAGGTGATGAGGCGGCCCATGCCATTATTCAGGTTTCTGATGGCGGTTATCTGATGGTTGGATCAACAAGTTCCTATGGTGAAGGTGAAAAGGATCTTTATGCAGTGAAACTGACAGCTGATTTCCAACTGGATAACGGGTTTGGTACCAATGGCACTTTTACGGTCGGCGCAGCTGGCAATGAAGTTGGCAGGGCAGTTGTGGAACTGAGTGACGGAAGTTTTATTATTGCCGGATATTCATACAGCCTGGGGGCGGGTGGAGCAGATGCCTATGTTGTTAAACTGACTGCTGCAGGTGCCCCCGATAATTCATTCGGCACCAATGGCACCCTCACCATCGGTACAAGCCACAACGAACGTGCTTATGATATCATCGTGACTTCCGACGGCGGGTTTCTTCTGTGCGGTTATACCTATCATTCTTCAACCACATATGATGCTTATCTTGTTAAACTCACTCCCCTGGGCAGTCTCGATAATAATTTCGGTACCAACGGAACTTTCTGGATCGGGGGCAGTGAAAATGAATATACCTATCAGGTGATAGAAACCTCTGACGGTGGCTTTGCAGTGATCGCCACAACATTTTCTTATCAGTCAAACGCCGATATCTTTGTTTTTAAACTTACCGCAGCCGGCGTACTTGATGCCTCATTCGGATCAGCCGGTGGTGTTTGCATTGGCGGCGCAGCCGATGACTGGGGAGGAGGGATCCGGCAAACTGCCGATGGCGGATATATTGTTGTGGGTAATACCTATTCATATGGAGCAGGTTCAGGTTATAATGATGCCATTATGGTGAAACTAACTTCTGCAGGGGCGCTTGATAATACATTCGGGACCAACGGAACGCTGGTGGTTGGAGGGGGGAATACCGAAACTTTCGGATCCGTCATTATCGATGACGATGGCAGTTATGTTGCAGCCGGAAATACATTTACATATGGCTCGGGGATTATGGATTTTTATATTGTTAAGGTACACTCCGACGGGACTCCTGATGATACATTTGGAACAGGCGGGATCATGGTGGTGGGAGGTGCCGGAGAGGATTATTGTTATGACCTGATAAAAGATAATGACGGTAACTATGTATTGGCGGGATATACCTCATCTTTCGGGGCAGGAGGGCAGGATGCCTATATTATAAAGCTTAACAGGGCCGGGCTTACATGCGGTAATATGGATAGCGGTGGGTCTTTCTCATGCGGAGGCGTTCTGAGTAATTATACGCCGGGTACAGGTAGCGGAGGGAGTTTGGGTTGTGGTGGCAGTACTTCGAGCGGTGGAACCCTTACTCTGATATGCCAGTAGCTTGTTTATCAGGTAAAAAGATTATTTCTATCTTCCGTGCTAAAGGATCAATACCCCAATGCCTTTTAGTTGATCATCCCGCAGGACTTCTTTATTCCCTATAAAACAATACCTTGTCATGCCGAGCGGTAGTCGAGGCATTGCCGGCAATAAAACTCC
>CAYOLA010000084.1:0-3521 GCA_964404735.1 uncultured Bacteroidales bacterium | reverse complement strand
CCATCATGCTTATCCACTATTCTGTCGAAAACTCTACGAGGTAGAAAATCTGTAAGCTGTGCGAAGATATATTTGCCTTGATTCATGGATTAATGCTTTAAATACTGCAAAAATCCATATTTTCAATTCAAATCGTCACGCTATAAAAAAACTCTACAAGTGCGATGAACAAAGAATTTCAAAGAACGATTAAATATTTTTAGTACCCACTAATGACGTTTATTATATCTTCACTGTGTATAATATATAGTACCATTATTAATACCAATCTTTAACTCGATGTTAAGTTCTTCATTAATAAACAATGGGGGAAGACCACTAGCTTTATTTGATGCAATCTTATAAGAATTACGCAGGTGTTCTTCAGTAATTAATATTGGTATAATACGATGCTCCATTTGAAGTTTAATAGCCTTTTTACCTTTCCAAGGGCTACTATCACCTTTTACAATCCATGTAGAAAGTATTTTGTGTTTACCAGGCATTACATTCTCATTTCTATCAATAAATTCAGCAGGATAATCAGGTTCAATATTATCAAAGTTCAGTTTAATCATTTTGAGTAGTTTAATATTAATAGATACAAATAGTCAATTGAAATTATTAATTGTATCCAATTGTTATTTGGATAGTTAACGATTACAAATATAATACATAAAATTGTATGGTCAGATATTATTATATTTTCTCTATGATATATTTAAAATCATTCTAAATTAAAATAAAATACGGGTACATTTTTAGTTTTTTGGTATTAGAACCGAATTAGTGGCACTGTTCAAACCGGAATCACTGGCACTGTTCAAACCGGAATATCCATCAGACCCCAAACACAGCATTTCAAATACAAAATCCTAAATGCAATCAGTGCGAAGCGCTGTTTGCATTTTTCCTTTATCCCTGCTTTTTCAGTGATCCGAGGTGGATGAGGTTGAAGAGTTTTGTTACAAAGTCATGGTCGAGTTGCAGGCGGCTGCCTTTTTCGAGGCGGTTTTCGAGCAGCGCCGCCCAGCGCCCGGGCTGGTAGGGGGCGAGCCGGTGTTCTTTCTTGTACCGGCCGATGAGCTCCGACACTTTCATCCTCCTGGCAAGCAGCCCGAGCAGTTGCTCGTCGATGCCGTCGATGGTGGTCCGGTAGCTTTCGAGGGTGGCGTCGAAGCCGCCGGCATCGGCTTTTTTCACCTGCAGCCTGCGCGCGAGCTTGCGCAGCGCATCGGGCGACAACTGCTGCGCCTGGTCGGTGAGCGCCTTGTCGGGGTCGATATGCGTTTCGATCATCAGCCCCTGCATGCCGAGGTCGAGGGCTTTTTGTGCGATCTCCGGCAGCAGGCTGCGGCTTCCGCCGATGTGGCTGGGGTCGCACAGCATGGGTAGGCCGGGGAAGCGCTGCTGCATCTCCATGGCGATCTCCCAGAGGGGCGCGTTGCGGTAGGGGTGGCTGGAAAAGGCGTCGAAGCCGCGGTGTACCATGGCCAGCTCGCCGATGCCGGCCTGCTGCAGACGCTCACCCCCGCCCGTCCACAGCCCCGCGTCGGGGTTGAGCGGGTTTTTTACCATGATGCAGGCCGTGCTCCCCGACAACACACCGGCGATGTCATCCACCACGAAAGGGCTTACCACCGTGCGCGCACCGATCCACATGATGTCGATGCCGGCCCTGAGGCAGGCCTCGGCATGGGCGGGCACGGCAATCTCCACGGCCAGCTTCAGGCCGGTCTTCTCACGCGCCTCCTGCAGCCAGGCAAGCCCTTTGACGCCCACGCCCTCGAAGGCCCCCGGCCTGGTGCGTGGCTTCCACAAGCCCGCCCGGAAGGCAAACAAACCCGGGATGCCCTCCATGGCCATGGCCGTTTGCACGACCTGCTCACGGCTTTCGGCCGCGCAGGGACCGGCAATGAGCAATGGCCCGCCGGCCGCATCCTGTCCGCATGTAAAAATTCCTGACATCCCCAGGCGCTTGGTCGTTCAAAATTAAGATTTTTATGCGAGCAGGGCTAAAATTTCACGGCCCCGCCCTGCCGGCCTCAAAATTCATTATTTTTGCCGGCATGACAGGCAAGAAGATTGAAAATGAAATGAAAAGGACCGACATTGCCGAGCTTGTCGGCTCCACTCAGCTCAACCGTCCGGTAATGGCCGGCGGATGGGTCAGGACCAGGCGGCAGAGTAAGAACGTGGCTTTCATCGCCCTGAACGACGGCAGCACCATCCATAATTTGCAGGTGGTGGCCGGGCCCGACAGGATCAGTGAGGCGGTGATCTCGAAGATCAACACCGGTGCGGCCATTATGGTGCGCGGCACCCTGGTGGAATCGGCCGGCAGCGGGCAGGCCGTGGAGCTGGCAGCCGAACAGATCGACATCCTCGGCACGGCCGACCCCGACGAATACCCCCTGCAGCCCAAACGCCACAGCCTCGAGTTCCTGCGCGAAAAAGCCCACCTCAGGTTCCGTACCGCCACCTTCGGCGCCATCACACGGGTGCGGCACGCCATGATATTCGGCATACACAAGTTCTTTAACGACCGGAGGTTCTATAACATCCATACCCCCATCATCAGGGGCTCCGACGCGGAAGGCGCCGGGGAAATGTTCAGGGTGAGCGTGCTCGACCCCAAAAACCCGCCCCTCGACGAAGAAGGGAACGTGAACTTCAGGGAAGACTTCTTCGGCAAGGAAACAAACCTCACCGTATCGGGGCAGCTCGAAGCGGAGCTGGCCGCACTGGCCATGACAAGGGTGTATACCTTCGGGCCCACTTTCAGGGCCGAGAACTCCAACACCTCCAGGCACCTGGCTGAGTTCTGGATGATCGAGCCGGAAGTGGCCTTCGCCGACATACATGACAACATGGACCTGGCCGAAGACATGCTGAAATACCTGGTGCAATATGCCCTGGAACACTGCCGCGAAGACCTTGAATTCCTCAATAACCGCCTGAAGGAAGAAGAGAAGAATAAAAAGGAACAGGACCGCTCACCCATGGACCTGCTCCAAAGGCTGGGCTTTGTGCTGGCCGAGAAATTCGAAAGGATCACCTATACGGAGGCCATCGAAGTACTGAAGAATTCGAACCACAATAAAAAGAAGAAATTCGCCTATCCCATCCATGAATGGGGTGCCGACCTGCAGTCGGAACATGAACGCTACCTGGTGGAACACCACTACAAAAAACCCGTGATCATTACCGATTACCCCAGGGAGATCAAGGCTTTTTACATGAAGCAGAACGACGACGGGAAGACCGTCAGGGCTCTGGATGTGCTGTTCCCGCAGATCGGCGAGATCATCGGCGGTTCCCAGCGCGAGGAGGTGTATGATAAGCTGCTCAGGCGCATCAACGAAATGGACATCCCCCTCCCGAGCCTTTGGTGGTATCTCGAAACCCGCAAGTTCGGCAGCGTGCCGCACAGCGGCTTCGGGCTTGGCTTTGAGCGCTTGATGCTCTTTATCACGGGCATGGGCAACATCCGCGATGTGATCCCCTTCCCGCGCACACCGCAGAATGCGGAATTCTGAAAA
>CAYOLA010000083.1:0-9759 GCA_964404735.1 uncultured Bacteroidales bacterium | reverse complement strand
TACTGCTTTTCTTGCAATTATTGATATAAAAAAATCACAAGTTATCAACATTATATAGTTGATAATCAATGTTTTGAAATGTTTGTAAGGAGGGACTATATAAAAATGTTTTTGCCTCCGCCGGCGCGCACCAGCGGATCAACGACCTTGAAAAAATGAGGGTAAACCGGCTGGCACAGCGGTGGTCGTTAGAATTCCCGGATAATTTCTTATCTTGCTCAGCACTTTCGAAGGAATGAAAAACTAATTGAATGATGAAACCCGATCATGTTTGCAGGAGTTATTTGGTTATTCTGTTTTGTCTGGTAATGCCGGCTTCCCTGTTTTCACAGGAAATCCTTGTCGGCGGACAAATTCTGGAAGCAGAGAGCCGCATACCCCTTCCCGGCGTGAACATCAGTGTGCAGGGGACCACAGAGGGAACGGTGAGCGACGCAAACGGCCTGTTCAGCCTGCAGACTTCCATACGTCCTCCCTTTGTGCTTTTATGTTCTTTTATGGGTTATGGGAGGGAGGAGGTGCTGATCAGCAGGAGCGTTGCGGATTTGCTGATCATCCTTGAGCCAAGGCCCATCCTTGGGCAGGAGGTGGTGATATCCGCCTCGCGCGTCGAGGAGAACATCATGGCCTCGCCGGTAACCATCGAGAAAATGAGCTCGCGCGATATTGCCCAGTTGCCGGCAGCCAACTTCTACGACGGGCTTTACACCATCAAGGGGGTCGATATGAATGTACACAGCCTTATCTTTCGCTTTCCGAATACCCGCGGTTTTACGGGCGAAACCAACATACGCATGAACCAGTTGGTGGATGGCGTTGACAACAGCTCGCCGGGCCTGAGCTTCCCGGCCGGTAACATCTTCGGGCTGTCGAACCTCGACGTGGAGGATGTGGAACTGCTGGTTGGCGCTTCCTCGGCATTATATGGCCCCGGGGGGATGAACGGGGTGCTGCTGATGAAAAGCAAAAACCCTTTCGACCACCAGGGCCTTGGCGTTTCACTGCAAAGCGGCCTGATGCATCTTGGCGATGAATATACCAAAAGCCCAACACCCATGCTCAACCTCGACATGCGCTATGCAAAGAATTTCAACAAGCGGTTGGCCTTCAAGGTTACCGGGACGCTGCTGAAGGCTACCGACTGGTATGCCAATGATTACCGTGATAAATATAGGCTTGACGACCCGGCATCAACACGTGAAAGCAACCAGGGTTACGACGGGGTGAATGTTTACGGCGATGATATTGTGGTTCCCGTGAACCTGGCTGAACTGGCACCCACCATCCTGGCCGGTGTGGCCGAGGCACGCGGCCTTGTCGCCGGTACCCCCGAATACGAATCCTTCATCAATGATAACCTGCACCTCTTCCCCGATCAGGTGATCACCCGCACGGGCTGGAAAGAAAGCGATCTGGTCGATTATGATACCCACATAGCCAGGGTAAATGCCGCCCTGCATTACCGTTTCGGGAACGACTGGGAAGCTGTCCTGCGCGGTGGATATGGAAATGGAAGCAGTGTATATACGGCGCAAAACCGATTTGCTTTTCGCAATTTCAGCATGTCGAACCTGCAGGCCGAGATCAGTAATCCCGATTTTTTCGTCCGCTCGTATTATATATGGGAACATTCAGGCGATACCTATAATGCCGGCGGCGCAGGCGCCATGATCAACGAAGCCTGGAAACCCAGCGCCGATTGGTATCAGGACTATATTTCAGCCTATACCCAAACCATTTTGCTCAACCCCGCCGACCGGCAGGGCGCCTTTAACTTTGCCCGCCTGGTGGCCGAGAACAGGGATGAACACGGCAATGTCTTCAATACCTCCGAAAATGCCTTCCCTTATGCGGGGACAGAAGAATTCAACGCATATTTCAACCAAGTGATCAATACACCCATCCACGATGGTGGTGCAAAAGTGCTGGACAAAAGCAGGATGTTCCACACCGAGGGTATGTATAACCTGAACCGGCATATCCCGTGGTTCGACATGCAGGCGGGAGCCAGCTACCGGCTCTACAGCATCAACAGCGAAGGCACCGTTTTTGCCGACAGCCCCGGGCACCCGATCACCATTAATCAGTTTGGCGGATTTGTCCAGTTGAATAAGGAATTCCTGAACGAACACCTGCGCGTGACCCTGGCCGCCAGGTACGACAAAAACGAATACTTCAAAGGCAGGGCCACCCCGAGGATCTCACTGGTTTACTCGGTCGATAATGACCTGAACCACACCATCAGGAGTTCGGTGCAGACTGCATACCGTTTCCCTTCCATTGCCGATCAGTGGGTAAACCTTGATGTTGGCGCATACCGGGTGATCGGGGGACTGCCCGAAGTACATGATTTATATGATTTTGAAAATAATCCGGTTTATCCGCTCAGCAGCGCCAACCCGGTTACCGGTGAACCGGTTATGGACCAGGGCCCCTTTGAACTGCCCGAATTTGAACCCGAAAGGGTTACAGCCTATGAGATCGGATACAAGGGCCTTTTCCTGAACAGGCTGCTTTTTCTCGATTCTTATGTCTTCGTTAATCGTTTTAACGGCTTTCTGGCTTCCCAGGTGCTGGTTCAAAACCCATACCAGGAGGATGAAAGAAGGTTCATGACCACCATCAGCACCAGCGAGCCTGTGGTGGCATGGGGTTGGGCACTGGGCATGGAGATGCTGCTGCTAAAAGGCTTTTTTGCAAGCGGTAACATTGCCTATAATGCGCTGGAGTCGATCGAAGACCGACCACCCGGGTTTCAGTCGCGCTTTAATACCCCCAGATACCGTTTCAATCTGAGCATTGGCAAACGACAGTTCAAGGATCAGATCGGATTCAGGGTCAGTTACCGCTGGCAGGAGGCCTTTCTCTGGGAATCGGCTTTCGGGGTGGCGCAAATGCCTGCCTTTGCAACACTCGATGCACAGTTCAGCTATACCATCGAACCGTTTTCCACGACAGTAAAAATCGGTGGGTCGAATGTGCTGAACAATTATTATAATACCAGCTTTGGAAGCGCCGGCATTGGCGGATTGTATTACCTTACACTGGTTTATGAAGGCCTGGCGGGAAGGAAGTGACCTTCCCCTGACCATTCAGCCGGGGTATGGTGAAAACTCAATTTTTTCGGCCTTGTTCCGTTTATCTGTAAAACCGCTTATGTTGTGATCTTGTTTCCTCACATACCTGCCATGCTTTCCCTGCTGTTTTGTTTATGCATTCCGGTGGACAAGGGTAGTCAGGTGCCCGAAGGTGTTATCATTCATCCTTCTGCCAATACCCTTTCCGGCCGCTTCAGCCCACCGCCGGGATATGAACGTGTTGAAGCCGACAGCGGCAGCTTTGCTTTTTATCTTCGTCATCTTCCGCTTATGCCACACGGCAGCCCGGTCATGCTTTATAACGGGACTCTGAAACCCTGGCAGGGGGGAGCCGCTGCCGTCATTGATATCAGTGTCGGCAACAAAGACCTGCAGCAGTGTGCCGATGCCGTGATCAGGCTGCGGGCCGAATACCTGCGCAAAACGGATCATGAAAATGAGATCGTTTTTAATTTTACCAATGGCAGCCCGGCGTCATGGGAAAGCTGGAAGGAGGGTTACCGTTGCCTGATTAACGGAAACAATGTAAGATGGGAACATTCGGCAGCCTTTTCGGAAAGCGACCTTACCTTTTGGAATTACCTCGAAACGGTCTTTATGTACGCCGGCACCTGGTCGCTTGAAAAGGAATTGGTTCCGGTGGAAATTACCGCCTTGATGCCCGGTGATGTATTCATTGAAGGAGGGAGCCCGGGACATGCCGTTATTGTGGTGGATGTGGCAAAAAATGCAGCCGGTCAAAAGGTGTTTTTGCTGGCACAGAGTTTTATGCCTGCCCAGGATATTCATGTGTTAACGAACCCGGCCGATCCGGATCTAAGCCCCTGGTACCGCTTGCCCGGCGAAGGGCAACTTCATACACCCGAATGGAAGTTCAGTGCCGGAAGCCTCAGGCGTTTTTCCTGATAAAGTCTGCAATTTCCTGGCTTAACTTTTCCTTATATGTACTTCAGGAATTCTTCGCGTATTTTCGGGTCATTGAATTTTCCCGAATAGGAAGCAGTGACGGTAGAACTGCTTTCGTCCTGTATGCCGCGCGAAGAAACGCATAAGTGTTTTGCATCGATCACTATTGCCACATCTTCGGTCTTCAGCACTTTTTTCAGCTCTTCGGCTATCTGTACCGTCAGCCGCTCCTGTACCTGTGGCCTGCGTGCAAAATGATCCACAATGCGGTTGATCTTCGATAAGCCGATCACCTTGCCTTTGGCCATATAGGCAACGTGGGCTTTGCCAATGATGGGCAGGAAATGATGTTCGCAGGTCGAATTCAGGTTAATATCCCTTTCAACCAGCATTTCGCCGTATTTGAACTTATTGTCGAAAACAGATATCTGCGGCATGTTTTGCGGGTTCAGGCCGCTGAAGATCTCCTTCACGAACATCTTGGCAACACGGCGTGGAGTCCCGCGCAGGCTGTCGTCAGTCAGGTCAAGCCCCAGGGTTTGCATGATCTTTTCGAAATGCTCCGCTATGATGAACATCTTCTCCTCATCGTTCAGATCAAAGGCATCGCTCCGCATGGGCGTGTCAATGGATGTGCCAACGTGGTTGTCGCCGATAAGCTCAAACAGATCCTGAACAGGTTCTCTGGTGAAGACATCCCGGCCATTGGTCTTTTGATCTTTATTTTCTGATTGGATTAATTCGTATTTCATCTTCAATTGTTTTTTTTGGTTTATTTGTCGTTGTTTTGTGTTAATCCTGACAAGTTTTTTGTACCGGACGAACGTACATTCAACAAGCAGGGCAAATAATTGTTTAAATATTTGCTAAAAAAACTAAACAAATAATGTATTGGTATAGAACCGGAATTGTTTTAGCGTGATGATGTATGCCTTTGCTACCTGGTTATAAGCTTGTTGATAACTATGAAATAAATATGGGTCTGTATGGTCTTGTTTCATCTGATGGAATGGCTTAATTTAGTGGTATCAATATTTAAAATATGAAGGCTGTTGTTTATGATAAGTTCGGAGGTTCCGATGTCCTTCAGTTCAGGGATATTCCCGATCCGCTGCCCGGCGAAGGAGAGGTGCTGGTGGAAGTATTTGCTTCGAGTGTGAACCCCATCGACATCAAAGTGCGCAGCGGTTCCCTGCGGGCGATCAGCGGGAAGCGGTTTCCGCGCATTCCCGGCGCCGACCTGTCGGGGAAGGTTTTGGAGTCGCGGCATCCGCGATTTAAAACCGGCGATAAGGTATATGGCATGAGCCGGATTTTCCGGGGTGGCTGCCATGCTGAAAAGATTGCCTTGCCGGCCAATTGTTTGTCGCCGAAACCTGCCACCCTGAGCCATAATACGGCGGCAATCCTGCCGCTTACAGGCCTTACATGTATACAGGCACTGGTACGGAAGTGCAAACTCAGGGCCCGGCAGGAGGTGCTTATCAACGGCTGTACAGGGGGCGTGGGGAGTTTGGCGGTTCAGCTCGCCGCTGCAAAACAGGCCATGGTCACCGGTGTTTGCAGTGAAAAGAACGCAGGCCTGGCAACCAAACTCGGAGCCGATCATGTAGTCAGTTATGAAAATGAAGACCTCTACCGCCTTGGCAGGTTCGACATCATCTTCGATGCCGCCGGGAAAATGAACATCCACCGGGCCAAAAAGATGCTCAGGGCCGGGGGTAAATATATCACCACTGCCGTTGGATTACGCATAATGCTATTGTCATTTTTTTCGGCCAGGATCAATTATGTGAATGTAAAGCCTGATGAAGAGGACTTGCGTTACCTCAGCAAACTGGTAGAAGAAAAAATGCTTACCCCCCTGATCGACCGTGATTATCCGCTTGATCAGCTTGCCAGGGCGCACGATTACGTTGAAAAGGGACATAGCAGGGGCAAGGTGCTCATTCGTGTCAGGCCGGCCGGCCAGGGCTGAATCAAACATTTATGCTTACATTGTTGTTAGGATAATCCAAAGGTTATTTTAACATGGAGCATAATTTGACGACAGCAATCAACGAACAGGCCCCGGTGCTGGTAACAGGGGGCAGCGGATATCTCGCTTCGCATATCGCAGCACGTCTACTTGAGCAGGGCCATACAGTGCATATTACAGTAAGGGATATTACAAAGGAACAAGCCTATGCCCACCTGCTGAAAATTGGGGAAACCACATCCGGCACACTGAAGGTTTTTGAAGCCGATCTGCTCACCGCAAATGCCTTTGCCGGGGCCATGGACGGTTGTTCACACGTATTCCATACAGCATCCCCCTTCCGGATAACAGGGATCAAAAACGCCCGTACAGAGCTGGTTGATCCCGCCGTGGAAGGAACCCGTAACATTCTTGATACCGTAAATAAGACCGCTTCCGTTAAAAGGGTGGTGCTTACATCCAGCGTGGTTGCCATTATGGGCGATGCCATCGACGCCAAATATCTTGATGGAGGGATTTTTACCGAAGCGCAGTGGAATACAAGCAGCACGCTTTCGTATCAACCGTATGCCTATTCCAAGACCATGGCTGAAAAAACAGCATGGGAAATGGCCAATGCACAAAAACGATGGTCAATGGTGGTGATGAACCCCGGTTTTATCCTTGGCCCGTCATTGAGTAAAAGAACATCATCAACCAGCATCGATTTCATGTTATCCATGGGTAAGGGAACCTATAAAACCGGTGTGCCGGCTATGCATGTGGCCATTGTGGATGTACGCGACGTAGCAGAGGCGCATTTAGCAGGGGCTTTCAGGGAAACGGCTTCGGGGCGGCATATCATTGCCCGTGAAGTGGTCTCTTTCAGCGACCTGGCCGGGATGCTCCGTAAGGAATTCCCGCAATATCCCCTTCCGTCACGCCAGATCCCAAAATGGCTGTTTATGATCATGGGGCCGCTCTTTGGGTTGGGCAGGAAATATATCCGAAGGAATACGGGCATCCCGTTCCGGGTCGATAACACTTACGGTATTCGCGATCTTGGCATTGAATACACTCCCGCGGAAAAGACCCTTACCGACCATTTCAGGCAATTGATAGACGATGGCCTGCTGCCGGCGCGATAAGAGCCATCCGGAGTCCTGCATGTTATTTCAGCATAATCAATGCAATACAGTGAACGGGTATTCCTTCTCTGAATTATTGGGTTTTGTTTATGCCGGGGGGCGATAAAGGATCCTAAAACACTTTGTAAAAAATCATCCGTTCAGCAGGCTTTGTTTATCAGGGGCTGCTGTTCCGATTCATGCATTTTCATACCTTTGGATCATCACTTTAACACCCCTGGTCATGAAAAAATCATTTGCGTTCATCCTGATGTTTGTCCTTGCCATGGGCCTCTCTGCACAGGTGAAGATTGGCTATGCCAACCTGGAATTCATACTCAAAAACATGCCTGAGGCGCAACAGATGAACCGGGAAATAGAAAAATACCGTAAAAGCCTCGAAGAACAGATCAGTGCCAAGCAGCTGTATTACCAGTCGCTGCAGGACGACTACAACAATAAAAAAAAGGAAGGTTATTCCGAAAGTGTGCTGAACAGCATGATCCGGCAGCTTTCCGACCTTGAACAGGAAATACAGACCGACATCTATCTTGCCGATGAGAAACTGGCTTCCATGTCGGCCAAAAAGCTCGAACCCATCACGCAGAAGATCATCGGGGCCATCAACAGTATTTACGAGCGCGAGGGATACACCTACATACTCAACAGTGTCGACGGCACGGGCAATTCAATTGTTTTACGTGGCCCCGAAGGGGATAACCTGACCTTCGTCATTTTGAAGGAACTGGGTGTTGAGATGGAAGAATGAACCCCCGGACCTGAATCCGGAGCAGCTCTTTTGCAGAAACCATTGCTTCAGCCTTTTTATAGGCCAACTGGTATACTGCCTACTGATCGCGGATACAGCGTACGGATACCCCGAATGTTTTCTTATTGCCAATGTCGGGCCTGATTTCCGGGCTGTCGTACATCAGGCTGCGATTATAGGAATAGTCTGTCGAATATTCGGTTGATGACCACCAGTATCCGCTATTTCCAATCAGATCGAATACGGAACCGGAACTTCGATATCCGGCCGGCATTGCCGTAAACCCGTATAAATCGGTGCCATTTCCGTTTCCTGTCCAGCCATTGACTGACTTGAGGTTGGTGCCGGCATTATATCCCCTGTAGCCGGTATTGTTCCAGGCCGGGTTGCCGATTTTGTACAGACTGTCGACGGCCCCTTCCATGATCTTCCATTCATCATGATCCGGAATATGCCAGCCCGGCGGGCAAATGCCCTGTACGCCGGGAAAGCTGGTGTATTGCGTCATTTCGTCCCACTGGTAAAGTCCGCCGTATTTTATGCAACTGTCGGGTTCGTCGTTGTAGCAGAATTTTTCCACAATACCGTTATCAGTCTGGTTCTGGCTGCCGATGATCATTGTCCCCACATTCAGGTTCTCTTTCAGCCAGCATTGGCTGAAGATCTGTATGGTGTTGTAAATTTGGCCTTCGTACTCAACTGTAGCCATTCCCGGGCAGGGGATGTTGGTGGCAAACTGCATGGTGTACAACTGGTTTTCGTCAGGCTCATCCACCATTCCTGTCTGTAGGCCGTTTGCGTATCCAATAAAAAGCAGTTTGTCGCCGGGCGTGAAAGGGAATGCCTGCAAAGCTTCAGTTGATTTTGCCTGTATAAGCGGCGTTTCCATTCCCAGGTACACCAGCGATGCCTGCGCGGATTTACGGTTGCCGGTCTGAAGCCCCTTAATGCTGCTGGTTTTGCCCCGCCATTGTGCTGTGAAAAAACTAAGTTTTTCATTTCCCGGGATGAAACGGAATGAATGGAGCCCCCTTTCAAGTTCCTCGTCTGATGTGACGAGCTGGCGTCCGGCGGCATCCGTAACCATGATGTAAACATGGTCCTTTTCCGGCACGGAAATGGAAAATACGGTATGTTCGGTAAAAGGGTTGGGATAATTTTGCAAAACCCTGAAATCATTTTCCGCTATCTTTATCTCGTTTATGCCGGTATAAAAGATATTCAGCACCGTATCGGGCCAGTATAAAACCGTATCGCCCGCCTGGGCAAGGTTCATTACCCGGATGCTGTCTAGGGGAAGCCAGGATTCGTTTTCGATGGCCGTAAAGCCCAGTTCAAGCGTGGGTTTCTGGCCTGCTGCATTCAATACAATGAACAGCGCTGCCGTAAATAAAAGGTTTTTCTGTTTCATCCTAAAATTTTTTGGTTTGAAGTAATTGAAAATCAAAATAAAGATAGGTTAATTTATTGAATTTTCCAAATGATAGCCGCTTGTGCTGTTTTTCTCTTTCGCGTAATTTCCTGTATGATCGTGATACTGTTGTTTCATGTTCTTTCCTTTTCATTGTTTTTTAACCTTTACCTCTGCCGCTGACAGGGAGCCGTATTTGATTAACTTTACTCTTTTAAAAAAACCGGTATGGAAAATTCAATGTTGATGAAAATTTCGGCAAACCTAAGCCTTTCGCGGATTGTTCATGGACAATGGCGCCTGGCAGGCTGGGAGATGGATCCGCAAAATCTTATGGGCTTCATACAACAGCTCATTGATTGGGGGGTGAGCAGTTTTGATCACGCTGATATTTACGGCGACTACAGCTGCGAAAAGCTTTTTGGAAAGGCACTTGCATTAAAACCCCCGCTCAGAAATCAGGTTCAGATCATAACCAAGTGCGGGATCAA
>CAYOLA010000082.1:0-1752 GCA_964404735.1 uncultured Bacteroidales bacterium | reverse complement strand
TTCTCGCTGGCCTTCTTTGCCTCATCGCTGGCATACATCCTCTTTACCTATACCATCCGGCAACTGGGTGTGAGCCGGGCCAATGTATACAGTAACCTGATACCGGTGATCACGGCCATGGCGGCATGGTATTTTCTCGACGAAGTTTTCAACATTCAGAAGATAAGCGGGATTATCATTGTAATTTCGGGGCTTGTATTAACTCAGATCAGAAAAATAAAACGATCATGAAAAAAAAGATCATTGTTCTGGGCAGCGGCCTGGTGGGCGGCCCCATGGCCAGGGACCTTGCAGGTGAATATGAAGTAAGCCTGGCCGATATCAGCCGGCAGGCACTGGATAAGGCTACCGGCGGCCATGACATTAAGCCACTGCTTTGTGACCTGTCGAAGGAAAAGCTTGTGCGGAATATCATTGAGGGGCACGACCTGGTGATCAATGCCGTGCCGGGGCACATGGGCTTCAAGACCCTTGAAACGGTAATCGACTGCGGCAGGAATGTCGTCGACATTGCCTTTTTCCCAGAAGACATGTTCCTGCTCGACGACCTCGCCAGGGAAAAGGGCGTGGTGGCCGTTTCCGATATTGGCGTAGCCCCGGGCATGAGCAATATTCTCACTGCCCATGCCGCCGGCATGCTCGACAAGGCCGGGAAGGTAAAGATCATGGTTGGCGGACTGCCCCGCCTGCGAATGTATCCCTGGGAATACAAAGCCGTGTTTTCCCCTTCGGATGTGATTGAAGAATATACACGCCCGGCCAGGGTGGTCCGCGGAGGCAGGGAGCAGGTCTTGCAGCCTTTGAGCGAGAAGGAACTGATCGATGTGGAAGGCATCGGAACGCTGGAGGCTTTCATCAGCGACGGCTTGCGCTCGCTGATCCGCACCATGGACATCCCCGACATGGAAGAGAAAACCCTCCGCTACCCGGGACATGCGGGCCTGGTTGAAGTCCTGCGTAATACAGGCTTTTTCGGCACCGACCCCATCCCTGTCGACGGACAAATGGTAAAGCCCCTCGAC
Organism: uncultured Bacteroidales bacterium; assembly: GCA_964404735.1. GTDB lineage: Bacteria > Bacteroidota > Bacteroidia > Bacteroidales > B18-G4 > B18-G4. The sequence goes on along the minus strand of CAYOLA010000082.1, from coordinate 730 downwards.
CTCACCTCCGCCCTGCTCTTCCCGCAATGGAAACTTGAAGAGGGCGAGGCCGACATCACCGTGATGAAGGTGATCGTGAGCGGAATTCTCAAAGGCAGGCAAACCAGCATTACCTATGAGCTGTTTGACGAGTACGATGCAGAAAGCGGCATCCATTCCATGGCCAGGACAACAGGCTACACTGCCACAGTCACCGCCCGCATGCTGCTTAACGGGATGTATGACCACATCGGGGTTTCCCCGCCCGAATACCTGGGAATGATCCCCGCCTGTGTCGGCTTTCTCTTCGAAGAACTTGGAAAACGCGGGATTACCTACAAAATGACACAAAAATCCTGAAGCTGCGGATAAAAACAGCTTTCACGGATGCATTTAATTAAATAATGTATAAGCCTGCCGGCATCCCGGCAGGGCAATAAAAGATAACAGATAAGTATAAAGCTGTTTACCTGTAGTTCCTGATACGGAAGAAAACACCTACATTGAGAAGGAAGTTGACCGGGAAGGTGGTTGAGTTCACGGTGAGGTAACTGTTCACCCCGGTTGAATCGGTGATCCCCCTGAAGTGGGTTCCATTGCCCATGAATACGGGCAGCACCAGTTGCCCTTGCGCCCGGAAGCCAAGGCCGTTGTTGAAATAATACTTCAGGCCCGTTTGCATGTTGCCCGACACACGCAAAACATTCCTGGCGTCTGACTTCGCGATGTTATAATTCATCAATCCCAGTCC
>CAYOLA010000081.1:0-5609 GCA_964404735.1 uncultured Bacteroidales bacterium | reverse complement strand
GCGAAGGAATCCATACTTGTTGGTGCAGTCCCGAATTCGATCAGCCATTCGTGATGGGGCAGCCCTGCGGTTGGGTTCACCCGGGGTGCTACCGTGAACTCGGCTACCTGAACACCGCTTTCTTTGCAGGTTTCGGCCAGTGCTGCCTCCACTTCCGAGGCGATCACGTGTTCACCGAAAGCGGAGATAAACTGCGAAACCCTTCCCGTTACCAGGATCCTGTGCGGGTGAAGCGAAACGAAACGAACGGTATCACCAAGTTCATAAGCCCAAAGGCCGGCGTTGCTGCTCAGAACAATGGCGTAATCAACGCCCTTTTCCACTTCATCCAGTGAAAGCCGCGGAGGCGGGTCTTTATGAATATCAGGCATGGGAATGAACTCGAAAAAAATCCCGCTGTTTACATTCAGTAATAAGCCTCCGCCCTGTTCACCGTCCTGGAATGCAATGAAACCTTCAGACGCGGGATAGGTTTCAAGGGTATCCACGTTTCTTCCAATCAATTGGCTAATACCTTCACGGTATGGTTCATAATTGAGCCCCCCGTAAACAAGGATTGAGAAATCCGGAAATACCTCACCAACGCTTTTGCCGGTTTTTGCCGCCAGTTTTTCGAAATACATGCGGAGCCAGGAAGGGATGCCGCTGATGAGCGACATGCGCTGCATGAGGGTTTCTTCCACGATGGCATCTACCTTCTCTTCCCAGTTTTCGATACAGTTGGTTTCCCACGACGGCATGCGGTTTTTTTGCAGGTATGCGGGTACGTGGTGTGCCACGATGCCCGACAGCCGGCCGGCCGGGATCACTCCTTTCTTTTCAAGGATCGGGCTTCCCTGCAGGAAGATCATGCTGTGATCGGCAAAACGGCAGTTGCCCGAACGTTTCATATAAACCAGCAGGGCATTGCGGGCGGTGTTGATATGATTATGAATGGAATCAGGGGTGATGGGGATGTATTTACTCCCGGATGTGGTGCCGCTGGTTTTGGCAAAATATTTCGGGTGGCCCGGCCAGAGGACATCTGCTTCGCCCATGGATGCCCGCTCAATATAGGGACTCAGGCTTTCATAAGCTGCCAGGGGGATCTGTTTGCGGAATTCATCATAACTGCTGATCTGGTCGAAACCCAATGCATTTCCGTAAGCTGTTTTCCGGCCCTGTGCTATCAGTTTCCTGAATATCCTTTGCTGGCAAAGGCCACCCCTGGCGGTATCGCGTCTGATCTTTGCCGAAACCAGGGCGGCAAGCGGACGGCTGAGTGTTGATCGTAGTCGTGACAAAATAACGCTATTTGACCGATGAAGATAACAATAATTAAAAACACTATCTTAACTCAGACAATAAAACCAGCTATACCCAGATCGATGCTTTTCAGGAAGCGATGGTTCAGGAAATCAGTTGCAAAAACAGATTATCGGGCCACTGGGCCTGACCGAAACACATTTCCTGAGTTCCGGGAAAGAGATCCCTGGTTACCACCCCAGGGGTTACTATGCTGGTTCCTATGAAGTAAACGATCCGGAGTTTTCCGAGTATTACGATATCTCTTGGGCACTGACTGCCGGAAGCATGGTTTCAACAATCCGGGAGTTAAAGGTGTATGTGGAAGCACTTTGCAATGGCTTTTTTCTTTCCGACAGCCTGCAGCAGATAAGGATGTCGAAAAAAATCCTTTTCAGGGAACCTGATGTATATTAAAGTATCGGGGCTGCATGGTTTGGCGATTATTACGGGCCTGACGGCGGACTGCCGGGCTTTACATCCACCATGGTCCATTCACCCGGAAAAAACTGCACCATCATCGTGTGGTTCAATTGCAACCTGGATAATGACGGGATCCATACCGACCATGTTTTTAACCGCTTCGATGCCGTCATTTTTAATTAATCCTGAATCAGAATGTAAGCCGCACACCCGAGAGTTGCTCGTACAGGTCGCTGTAGTTTATAATGTCCCTGATATCCTCAAAAACGGTATTGCGGTAATTCACATTGGTACTCAGGGCCCAGCCCGCTGCAATGGGGTTTTTTGTTTGCCGCAGCGTTTTCAGGTATTTCTTTTTCATCACCTTGATATCATACATCTTTTCCCATGAGGCCTTCATCATCCGGTCAAGTTCTCCAAACGTCATATGGTGAGGTTTGATCACAGTGTTGAAAAAGGTGTATTTTTCCCAGTTGGTTGGGAAATGGGTATGCGTGATACGGTTTTGTTCAAGCAGGCGGTAATAAGTGGCTGTTCCCGGCAGGGGAGTGAGTAAACCCGCCTGTACGCAGTCGACCCCGGAATTGATGATGTAGTTGGTTCTGTTCTCAATGGTTTCGGCCGTATCCGTATCGAGTCCGAAAATAAAACTGCCCAGAACGGATATGCCGTTCCTGTGGAAGGTGTCGTAAACATTTTCATAATTTTCGACACCGATGCGAAGATTGATCTTTTTGTTCGACGACTGAAGCTGATCGGACAGTTCCGATTCGATCCCTAACAGGATCATCCTGCAACCGGCTTCCGACATTAGTTTCAGGGCTTCCTCATCGCTGGCCAGGTGCATGGATGTGAAGGTATACCAGTTTTTTTTCACCCCGCTTTTGATGATGCCTTTACAGATATTTTTGGCTCTTTCTGCCGCTTGCCTTGAATATCCGAAAAAGTCATCATCGACGATATATACCCTGTCCTGCGGAATACTGATAAAGTCCTTCACGACATCTTCCACCGGGCGGTAGCGGTATTTCCGGCCGTTGATGGCATGAACGCTGCAAAAATCGCATTTCATGGGGCATCCGCGGGTAGTTTGCAGGGCTCCCAGTCCGTATTTGTCGCTGAACAGCTCGATGCGTGCAGAAGGGGATTCCTTCATCGAAAGCAATTTGCCTGTATAAAGCTTTTTTAGGTTGCCCTTCTCAAAATCACGGATCACTTCCCCCCAAACCGATTCGGCTTCGCCTTTCACCACCACATCAACATAGTTGACGGCCTCTTCGGGGATCATGGAAGCATGGATGCCGCCAAGCACGGTAGGTATCTTTTTTTTCCGGTATATCTGCGCAATGTCGTAGGCCCGGGTAACCTGGGAGGTCAAGGCGGTAAATCCCACCATGTCCGCATCGCGTTCTTCAAAGATGTCGAAGTTTTCGTCAAGAATTTCCACTTCCCAGTGGGGAGGGGTTAAAGCAGCACCGATACCCAGTCCGAGGGGCGGAACACTCACTTCCTTATTATGATAAATGCCTCTGCGGTACTGGTTAACGGGGTTAATCAGCAGCAGCTTGAATTTTTTTCGGGCCACCAGTGTAATAATGAATTGCCAATGAGCAAATGTAATTGTAATTTTTATTAAAAATATCCTGATGGCAAAAAATATGATTATGATAAAAAATGGGTTTTACAGTCGCCGGAAATGGCTGTAATGATCTTGCATCCGTATTGTTACAGGGGTAATCTGAACAAGCCGTTATGTTTTGAGATTTTCTTAATACAGGTGGATGTCAAACTGGTAGATCAGCCCCAATACGGCCACGATCATATAGATCAGGCTAAGGGGTAGCCCTATCCTGAAAAAGTCCCTGAAATTGTACCCTCCGGGTCCGTATACCATCAGGTTGGTTTGGTAACCGATTGGCGTCATGAAGCTGGCAGCGCCGGCAATGGCCACTATCAGCACAAAGGGTTTTGGATTGATGCTCAGTTCGGCAGCCATGCTGATGGCAATGGGGAAAACGATGGCCACCGCGGCAGCATTGGCAAGGACGGAAGTAAGGATGTTGGTGATGAGGAATATTCCCAGCAATACCCCCACAATGCCAAATGGCTTGAATACATTGAAAGTGGCATCGGCAAAGGTTGCTGCAACACGCGAGTTTATCATGGCTGTGCCCAATGCCAGTGACAGGGCCAGGATGATAATAAGGTTGAAGTCGATGCTTTTTGCAATGTCTTTTGGCGAGACCATCTTCAGGGCAAAGATCAGCAGCAGCAGCAACAACAACGCGGTAAAGAGTTTGACAAGGCCCAGCATGGAGGCTGCAATGGATACGACAATACCACCCAGCAGGGTGATTTGTTTGAACAGCGGTTGTTTTTTATATTCCTGCAGGCGGTTGATGATATAGAAATCCTGGCTGTCTTTTGATAGGGGCGTAAAGTCTTCTCCCGTGAGCAGGAGCAGTACGTCGCCTGCTGCCAGCCTGACCTGTCCGAGTTTACCGCTCACCCGCTCTCCGTTACGGTGGATGGCAACAATGGCTGCATCGAACCTGCTGCGAAAATTGATCTCCTTGGCGGTTTTTGAGACCAGGGTTGAGTTGTATGAGATCACTACTTCCACAAAAGCTGTTTGGTCCTTTTTAGCATACATGCCTATTTGTGCAAGTTGTAACCCGCTTCCGGCATCGACCATTTCCGTAATTGATTCTGTTTCGCCGGCAAATAGCAGGATGTCGTTTTCCTGCAGCCTTGTAGACGGGCTTACGGGTTTGATGCTTTGCTCATTGCGCAGGATTTCGACTACGAACAAACCTTTCAGGTTCCGAAGGCCGGCTTCTTCAATTGTTTTACCATGAAAATCATCCCCGCTGGTGATCCTTACCTCTGCAATGTATTCGCGTTGTTGTAGTTCAAGGGTTTTAATTACGTCGACCCTGCTGGGCAGAAGGCGGTTTCCGAATAAAAGCAGGTAGCCTACACCGATGATCAGCATGCTGATCCCTACAAAACTGAAATCGTAGATCTGCAGTTGTCCGGCTTTCGCACTCACGGGGTGGTCGGCATACATCCCTGCCACCAACAGGTTGCTTGATGTACCGATCAGCGTGGCACAGCCACCCAGAATGGCCGCATAGGAAAGCGGGATCATCAACTTGGAAGGTGCAACATTGTTTTTTCTGCACCAGGTATTAACATAGGGGATCATAATGGCTACCAGTGGGGTGTTGTTAAGCATGGTGGAAAAACCTGCTACCATGAACATCATCCTCACCTTAAATTTCCTGAAGGATTGTATCCTGATCAGGGTTTGCAGGAAAACATTGTCGAGCACGCCGGTTTTACGGATAATATTTCCGAGCAGGAAAAGCAATACCACCACAGCGATCTGTTCGTTGGCAAAGCCCGAAAGTATTTCACCGGGGGTGATGATCCTGAAAACGCCCAATACCGCTATGCCAATCGAAAAAGTGAAACCCGGCCCGATCTTGTTCAGATAAAGCGACACGATCAGGAATACGATAACGGCAATAACGATATACCCTTCTGTAGTGATCATTTAACGGTTACAAAAAGCAGAGGTTCATGTAATTGATTACATTCTTTTTTATTCGGTCAAACCGGTGCCATAGGCGCTTTAAAATTAGTAATAATTCTTTAACCAGCTAAATGCGTTTGCGTGTGCCTGAATGATAGATGCAGATTGTTGGCTTATGTTCGCGGATGTGATGCCTGCAGCTTGGCCGGAATTTGGCATATTTTAACTTCTGCAAAATACTGAAAAGGGTCAGCATTGCCTGTTTTACATCTGATTTTTCATTTTCAGGTGTGACATTTTAGGAATCCGGGTATTAAAAATAGGGGGTGCCGTTTAATAACCGACTGCGATTCGCTGGGAGGTC
>CAYOLA010000080.1:0-27228 GCA_964404735.1 uncultured Bacteroidales bacterium | reverse complement strand
CTGCTGGATCCGGGCATCGACAGCCTGTTCCACCATTTCCTCTGGAGCGGGGGGAGCAATGGCACAAGGCTGTGGGTTGAAGAGAGCGGCGAATACCGGCTCATCGTATCAAACCCATGCGGACAGATGAGCGACACGATTGTGATAGGCACACGGAACTGCAACCCGCTCATTCATCTCCCCAACGCCTTTACGCCGGATGGCGACGGCAGGAACGACATCTTCATGGCAAAAGGGGAAAACATCGCCGAATTCAGGATGTTCATTTACGACCGTTGGGGAACACTGCTTTTCGAAAGCAACAGCATGACAGATGGCTGGGACGGGACCTTTCGCGGTGAGCCCTGCCCGGATGGCATTTATGTATGGATCGTGCGCAGCGGCGGGACAAACGCTGACGAAAAATATGAAAACTCGGACATGCAGGGTACCGTAGTGCTTCTAAGGAGTGCCGCCCCTTAATGCCGCAGCAGGGTTTTTTCAAAAACCGTGGCATTGTCGCGCTGATCAATCACCTCCAGCCTGAAAATGTTTACCCCTGCCTTTAAACGGTCATCGATCTCGTAAGTGAGCAGATCGTTCTTGGCATCATAATCCATCAGCAGCCATGACCCGTTCAGGGTGGCGCGGTAATGCCTGATGCCTGAGATTTCATCCCTGATCTTTATTTTCACGGTCCTCCTTCCGTCGCCGATCTTTCCGCTTTCAATATTTACGGCTGTGATGACCGGGGGCACCGTATCGATGAGTATAACATAATCGCCCAATGAGCGGATGCTGGCAGCAATGGAAGTGCCTGTCCATTTCCCGCCATAGGGAATGTATTTCCCGTCGCGGTCGATGCGCGCCAGCAGCAGCTTTTCGGGCTGATCAGGAAGGCTGTCGGGGGTTATCTGCACCTGGAAGAAAGTATGCACCGGGGTCAGTTCGTCGTGCAGGCGGTGAATACGCGAAAACCTGCCCTTTTCCATCGGCAGGGTGTCGTAATAAAAGTGCAGGTCGCGGTAGAGACAAGCACTGCCCATGCTGAGATCAATATTCGGGGCCGTGAAATGATTTTCGCCTCCGGCGGAAAAGAGAATGCCTTTAATGGCTACCGCCGTAACCGGCGCAGGCAACCCCTCACTTTTTATAACAATGGGCAGCCGGGAAATGTTTCCGGCAAAATCGGTTACAACATATTCGAGATGCTGTATACCCGCTTCAGGAAATTCCAGTATGCCATTATTCTTCACATCCCTGTATATGCTCAGTTTGTTGTTCGGATCCACCTCACTCCGCTGGTATTGCCGCCGGTTTTCAACAAATTCGGCATAATCGATCAGGCTGTTGATATAGCGGGTTTCAACAAAATCGAATTTTTCCATTTCATGGAAATAGACCCGTTCGCCGTTGACATAAAGGGATATGGAATACACACCGTTTTTGTTGTTGGTGTCGTTGAGCTTATCAATGGTATTCAGGGCCAGTGAGAAGGTTCCTGCCACCCTGATGGTGTCATTTCCCTTTACGCGGTGCTGTTCGCCCCATCCATCGATGCGATAAACTTTGGCTTCGGCCTTCCCCTCCACCAGGGAACCCGCACCGGCCGGGGCCACCTTCAGCCAACTGATCTCAGGCCTGATGTAATCCTTCACACTGAATCCAAAGAAGAGCGGGTTTACGGGCGTTTGCGTTCTTTCCAGCCGTATCTCGAAATGAAGGTGGGGGCCGGCTGAGCCGCCCGAATTCCCCGAATAGCCGATAAATTCCCCCTTTTTTACAGGAAAGGCGCCGGGGTCGGGAAAAACATCCATTTCAAAAGATTCCTTCCTGTAGTGCATCTCCTTAACATAAGCTGCTATGGGGCCATGGAAGCGGTCGAGGTGGGCATAAACGGAAACATACCCGTTCGGGTGTGTCACGTAAAGCGTTTTACCAAAGCCGGTGGCAGATACCTTGACCCTCGATATATGGCCATCGCCTGCGGCGTATATTTTCTTTCCCGTAACACCCCCTGTTTTAATATCAATGCCTGAATGAAAGTGTCCGGACCTGAGTTCACCGAAAGTTCCCGACAGGTATATCGGAAAATCGACCGGTGAACGGAAATAATCCTTTGGATAATGGCCCTGTGCCCCTGCCTGACGGAGGGAAAAGAGGGTGATGAAAGATAAAAGGAGAATGGCCGGGCGTATGTTGAACATGAAAGGATGTATTGATTTTCAGGAAACAAAAATAATAGAAGTTTTGTTTCCCATTTCCTGATCTTTTACATATTCTTATTTACCGGTGATATCAGGGAGCGGATATCATCCGCGGTTCAATCCGGTTTCCCGGGTTGAAAAGAAAGGGAATTGTTAATGGATCATGAATGAAAGGGTAAGCCCGCTGTTTTTTTTGTAGCTTTGGCGCCTCTTTTCCTGGGATCAGGATAAAAATACAAGCCTGAACAATGAAGGATCTCAGTGTCGGCCGTGAGGGCAGGCTGATCTTCCAGTTTGCCACCCCCATGTTGCTGGGAAATATTTTCCAGCAGTTATACAACGTGGTCGACAGCATCATCGTGGGAAACTACATTGGCAAGGAGGCTTTGGCGGCCGTGGGTGCATCCTTCCCCATCATCTTCACGCTCATATCATTTATCATCGGCATCACCATCGGTTCCACCGTGATCATTTCACAGTATTTCGGTGCAAAGGATTATGAGCGGGTACGCCGTGCCATCGACACCCTGTACATTTTCATCTTTTTTGCCGCTCTCTCGGTAAGCCTGGCGGGGATCTATTTCAGCAACGACATTTTCAGGCTCATCGGTTTGCCGGGGGATGTTATCCCGCAGGCCGACAGCTATCTGACCATTTACCTTTCGGGGCTGGTGCTGTTCTTCGGTTTCAATGCCACCAGTGCCATCCTGCGCGGGCTGGGTGATTCGCGCACGCCCCTGTATTTTATGATCATCGCCACCATCATGAATATTGGCCTCGACTTTTTATTCGTGCTCGGGTTCGGGTGGGGCATCGAAGGCGCTGCGGTTGCCACCCTGGTTGCACAGGGAGGGGCTTTCATCACGGCCATCCTGTACCTGAACAGTACCCATCCGATCATCAACCTTTCGTGGCGAAAAATGGTTTTTGACCGCAAACTCTTCCGGCACAACCTGAGGATCGGTGTCCCGATCGGGTTGCAGCAGGCTTTTGTGGCCCTCGGGATGATGGTCATGTACTGGCTGGTAAACCCTTTTGGCACCGACACCGTGGCGGCCTATGCGGTGGTGTTCCGCATCGACTCCTTTGCCGCCATGCCGGCCATGAACTTTGCCGCAGCCCTGTCGACTTTCGTGGGGCAAAACCTGGGCGCCAACAAGCCTGAGCGGATCCGCGCGGGGTTCATCTCCACCGCCCTGATGTCAGCTCTTTTCGCAGTGAGCATCACGCTCATTGCGCTGATCCTGGCCGGGCCCCTCATGCGCCTGTTTACCAGCGACCCCCTGGTGATCGCCACCGGCCGGGAATACCTCTACATTGTCAGCCCCTTTTACATCGTCTTTACCACCATGTTCACCATTGGCGGTGTGATGCGTGGTGCCGGCGACACCTTCATACCCATGCTCATCACCTTTATTGCCCTGTGGCTGGTAAGGATCCCCCTGTGTTATTTCCTTTCGAAATATATGGGCGTGGAAGGCATCTGGTGGGGCATTCCCATGGCCTGGCTGACCGGCGCCATTTTATCATTCATCTATTACCTCACCGGGAAATGGAAAAACAAGGCCCTGATAAAATACCCGAAAAAGAAAGCCCCTGCCGAGTATTAAAGGAAGCATATTCAAAAAATATTTTTAAGTTTACGGCAAAAAAGGATTATGGATATTATCCTTAACCTGGCCATTCTTGGCGGAGGGATCGTTGCTGCCGTTGCCGGTGCCAATATTCTTGTCGACGGCGCTTCTTCCATCGCAGCCCGCCTCCGGGTATCATCCCTTGTTATCGGCATGACCGTTGTGGCTTTCGGCACCTCCATGCCCGAATTTGCCGTAAACATATTCTCATCCATCCACCATAACACCGACCTTGCCATCGGGAACATCCTTGGCAGCAACATTTTTAACATTTTCATCATTCTTGGCATCGTGGTGCTGATCAGGCCTTTGCCCGTAGACCGGCTGACCGTTTCGCGCGACATACCCATGAACCTGCTGGCGGCCGTACTTTTGGGCATTTGCGGAAATACCATGTTCTTTGACGGCCTCAGCCGGTCGGCACTCATGCCATCCGACGGACTGGTGTTCATCGCCCTTTTCGGGATATTCCTCTATTATACCTTTTACCACCTCGACCGCTCGGAGAGTGCCACGGAAGCGCAACCAAAAAGGATGCCCCTGTCGAGGGCCGTTTTCTTCATCCTGGCCGGGCTGGGCGGGCTTGTCGGAGGCGGCGAGCTCATCGTGCGGGGCGCAGGCAGCATGGCCGGAGCAGCCGGCCTCAGCGACCACGCCATCGGGCTTTTCATCGTGGGGCCCGGCACCTCCATTCCCGAACTCCTCACTTCGGTGATCGCCGTGCGAAAAGGCAGGGTCGGACTTGCCGTGGGAAACGTGGTGGGTTCAAATATCTTCAACATCTTTTTCATCCTTGGCCTGAGCTCCGTGATCTATCCCCTGCCCCTGAGCGAGGGCATGAACATATCCGTGCTGACAAACATCCTGGCCAGCCTTCTCCTGCTGGTCTTCTCCTATGTTGCGGTGATCAGGAAACTGACACGGATCAAAGGAAGCATTTTCCTGGCCCTGTATGTGGCGTATATGCTCTTCATGCTGATGGGCAATCTATAGCCCGCCGGGAGCCCTGATCCGCTCAGTTACCGGCAGAAGACAATTAATTATCAGATTCATCGTCCCCCTGCATATTAAAAATTCTTAACTTTACAGCTTCATCAGGCATAAATAAACCGGAATATTCCTATTAATCAAACAACAACCATCACCATGAAAAAAACCATTGCACCATTACTAATTGTGATCATGATTATGACGATCAGCAGTTGCGACACGGGAAGCAAGAAACTCACCTATCCCGAAACACGAAAAACCGATCAGGTTGATGAATACTGGGGCATAGCAGTGCCCGACCCCTACCGCTGGCTTGAAGACGACAATTCGGAAGAGACCATGGCATGGGTCAAAGAGCAGGCGGCCGTTACCAATGCCTACCTGGCTGATATCCCTTTCAGGGAAAAGATCATTGAACGGCTGAGCGAATTATGGGATTACCCCAGATTCAGAACACCCTATAAAAAAGGCGATCTGTATTATTTCCGTAAGAACGATGGTTTACAGAACCAGGATGTGCTGTATGTGATGAAGGGCGAAGACGGTGAAGCGGAAGTGCTGCTCGACCCCAATACCCTGTCGGAAGACGGCACTGTTGCATTAAGCAGCTGGAACATTTCCAAAGACGGTCAATATATGGGCTACCTGATTGCCCGTGCCGGCAGCGACTGGCAGGAGATCTTTGTGATGGACCTGGAGAAACGTGAAATCCTTGATGATCACATCAGGTGGGTAAAATTCTCGGGGATTTCCTGGAAGGACGACGGCTTTTATTACAGCCGTTACGATGCCCCCGTCGAAGGCTCGGAACTGAGCAATATCAACGAATATCATAAGGTATACTATCATAAGGTCGGGACACCGCAGGAGGAAGACATACTGGTGTATGAAAACCCCGATGAACCCAAAAGGAACTATTATGTCGGCACGACAGAAGACGAAAGGTTCCTGCTGATGTACGAAATTGAATCGACCACCGGCAATGCCCTATACTACCGTGACCTTTCGAAAAAGCAAAATGGTTTCACCCTTTTGGCCGAAGGTTTTGAATATGATTACGGGGTGATCGGCAATGTAGGCGACAAGCTGCTGGTGATCACCAATGAGGATGCCCCGATGAAAATGATATTTATGTTCGACACCGGCAGGCCCGGCGAGGGAAGGAAAACGGTGATCCCCCAGCAATATGATGTACTTGAGTCGGCAAGCATCGCCGGCGGGCGGCTCATCACCGCATACATGTCTGATGCAGCTTCAAAAGTATATGTCCATGAGCTTTCCGGAAAACTCATTACTGAACTTGAACTACCGGGCATCGGATCTTTCGGGGGATTGTCGGGGCGTACCGACGACAACACGGCCTTTTACACCTTTACTTCATTCATTCACCCCGCCACCATATATAAACTGGATATTGAAGCCAACAAAAGCGAGGTCTTCTTCGAATCCGGCATTGATTTTAATGCAGATGACTATATAACAGAACAGGTATTTTATACCAGCAAGGACGGCACCTCCGTGCCCATGTTCATTGTGCATAAAAAAGGCATTGAACGCGATGGCACCAACCCCACCCTGCTCTATTCATATGGCGGTTTTGGCATCAGCCTCACCCCCTCATTCAGCACCAGCAACCTGATCCTGCTCGAAAACGGCGGCATTTATGCCGTAGCCAACATCCGGGGTGGCGGTGAATATGGTCACGACTGGCATCTGGCAGGGACAAAACAGGAGAAGCAGAATGTGTTCGACGACTTCATCGCTGCCGCCGAATACCTGATCGAAGAAGGGTATACATCGCCCGACAAGCTTGCTGTGATGGGCGGTTCGAACGGCGGCCTGCTGGTGGGTGCCTGTGTTAATCAGCGTCCCGACCTCTTTGCGGTTGCCTTTCCGCGTGTAGGCGTGCTCGACATGCTCAGGTATCACCTGTTCACCATCGGCTGGGCCTGGGCCAGCGACTATGGCACGAGCGAGGACGACAGCACCATGTTTTCGTACCTCATGGCCTATTCGCCCCTGCATAACATCCAAAGCGGCGTCGACTACCCTGCCACCCTGGTTTATACGGCCGACCACGACGACAGGGTGGTGCCGGCACATTCGTTTAAATACATCGCTACCCTGCAGGAAAAACATACCGGGCCCAACCCTGTTCTTATCAGGATTGAAAGCAAGGCCGGACACGGTGCCGGGACACCCGTATCGAAGATCATCGAAAGCGTTGCCGACCAGTGGGCATTCATGTTCTACAACATGGGTGTTAATCCGGTTTACTGATCTATATGAACACATGACTGCCTATGAAGCATTCTCCTGAGCTGCTGATAAAAAAGCTGGGCCTTGAAACACCGCTGATCGGCCTTTATGATGCTCCGGGCAATAGCGATTTTGGAGATATCGTGAGCCCCGGGGCCGGCAAGCACCCTTGTTTCTTCGCTCACTACAAGTCGTGGCTCAGGGGAAAAACCGTCAGGCTAAGCGAAGACAACCATGGCTGCGGCGGATGCGGCAAATGGTTGTTTGGAAAACAGGGCCGGAGCAGGCAGGAATACATTGAATTTCTGGCGGATGAGGAAGGGCTTAAGGCCAATCATGCCCTGATGGATGAATGGTTTGGGCAGGCCAAAAACTACCGGAGCCGGCATGGCACATTGTTTGTTGGGCCGCTTAAGGAAGGCATGGATAAATATCTCAAAACCGTCACTTTTTTTGTTAATCCCGACCAACTAAGCGTGCTCATGACCGGGGCGCAATACCACAGCCGCCCCGGCGACCCGGAACCGGTCACTGCACCCTTTGGATCGGGCTGCATGCAAATGCTTCCGCTGTTTGACAACCCGGATACCCCGCAGGCCATCATCGGTGCCACCGACATGGCCATGCGACAGTACCTGCCCCCCAACATCCTGGCGTTTACGGCAACCATTCCCATGTACGATAGGCTGTGCAGCATCGGCGAAAACAGTTTCCTCAGCAGGGCTTTTATCAAAACGCTTAAAAAAGCCCGCGGCGGAAAGCTTTAGCAGGCCGGCATCCATATAAACAGAGGACTTTTCAGATCTTTTCCGGGCAGCTTACCCTGCTGTAGAACTGAGCGATCAGTTAATCCTTTTCTTTTTCCCAAAACGGGAACTTTTCAGGGCTGCTTGCAGTATAAGTCAAATATTAAGAAAATCACCGGGACCCATTGCTTCCGGCGATCAAAAACATTATACGTGTAAATACTTAGATATTTTCATCAATTACGGAATCGATGATAATAGATATTGTGATAACTTAGCGGAAAACCAGATCTGTGAATTCCGTACGGTTTAAAGCGCGGTTTATGCGCATTGAAACTTGCTTTAAAAAAACCAGGAATCATGAAAAAGATATCTTTTAGAGGCAGCCTGTTGCTCATTTTTTTATTGGCATTCTCTCTTCACACCTCCGGCCAGGAGGGAAAAGGGTACCTTTCCTTTTCTGCGGGCATGCAGCAGCAGGATCACATAAACACTTTACCGGAGCGGGAAACCCTTGACGGAGGAGATGACTTCTACCAGATTGGGTTTAACTTCAGCGGAGCGATGGTGTCGGGTGTGGTGGTTAACGGCATAGACTATGACTTCCTCCATATAGAAGGCTTTGCCAGGATGGGGCAGGTGGGGGCTCCTGCCCTTCCGGCACGCAGCGAGGTGATCGCCATGCCCCGGGGCACTGCGGGCAGCATCATCATTACCGGCGCCGACTATCACGAGTATGATGGTTTTATGATCCACCCCGCCCTTGAACCCGCCCGTGATACCGACGGTGCGCCCGAACCGGAGTTTCAGATCGATGAAGCCGTATACGGAAAGGATGAATTTTTCCCAAAAAACATCGTTGAGATCACACAGATCCGGATGGTGCGGGGCAACCCGCTGGCCGTGGTGCAACTTAGGCCGGTACAGTTCAACCCGGTAAGCGGCAAAATCAGGGTTTATACCAACATCAGCTACCGGATCGAATACCCGGGGGCGGAAGCGTCATTCAGCCAAATTGCCGAAGGCAACTCACTGCACTTTACCAACTTACTGAAGCGCAGCGTGATCAATTCCGACAATATTCCCGACGGGATGACCCGGAGGGAAAGCAAGGACGGTGAAAAGGAATACATCATCATCACCCATAACCAATACCTCACCGCAGCCAACGACCTGGCAAACTGGAAACGCCAGCTCGGCTACTCGGTCGAAGTGGTCGCACAGGCATCATGGACCGCAGCACAGGTCAAATCCGAAATCCATACGCGTTACCATGCCTGGACGCCAAAACCCGACTACTTTGTCATTATCGGCGACCATACGGGTTCCTTTGCGGTGCCTGGCGAAATATACCAGGACCCGAATTATGGCGACAACTTTGCCACAGACCTTTACTATGCCTGCATGGACGGCGCCACCGACTGGCACCCCGACATGGCCCACGGGCGCATATCGGTTTCGAGCGCCGCCGAAGCCCAGGTTGTGGTAAACAAGATCATCAATTACGAGAAAACGCCACCGACACCATCTTCATTTTACGACAACATCCTGAACTGTGCACAATACCAGGATGACGACAACAACGGCTATGCCGACAGGCGTTTCTGCCATACCAGCGAAAACATCCGCGACCACCTGCAGGACAATTACGGTTATACATCTACCAGGGTATACTATACCAATACAACTGCCAATGTAACCGGCTTGCGTTATAATAACACATACTATTCAACCGGAGGGCTATTGCCTGCCGAGCTTCGCAGCACTTCCTTCAACTGGTCGGGGGGATCCAGCCAGATCACCGCTGAAATTGACGCAGGAAAATTCATGGTCTTTCACAGGGATCATGGGTATGTAGGGGGATCGGGCTGGCACAGGCCCTATTACACCACAACTTCCATGAACAGCCTGTCCAACGGTGATCTTTTGCCGGTGGTGTTCAGCATCAACTGCCATACCGGCGAATTCCAACTCGACAATTGCTTTGCCGAAAAATTCCTGAGGATGGAAAACAAGGGAGCTGTGGGTATGGTGGCCGCCGCCTATTACAGTTACAGCGGTTTTAACGACGCCCTTTCCATCGGGATGATCGATGCCATATGGGCAGACCCGGGCATCTATCCCGTTTTTGGCAGCGGCGGCACAGGCAGCAATTACACCATCGGGGCAGGCAACGAGATCTACACCATGGGCGATGTGGTAAACCAGGGGCTCTATGCCATGGAGCAGAACTGGTATGGGGCTTCATCAAGTCACAAATACCAGTACCAGCTTTTCCATTATTTCGGCGACCCGGCCATGAAGATCTGGACGGAAAACCCCAACAGCAGCATCATCACGGCCACGCATGCCTCCACCATCGACTGCGCACTCACTTCCTTTAGCATCGCCGGCTCAACCCCCGCTGCCCTGGCAACGCTGGTGTTCGACAATGAGCTGATTGGCGAGACAATTCTTGACGGCTCGGGAAACGGCACGATCAACTATACGATCACGGGCTCGGGAACCACTGTTTTACTGACGATATCGAAACTAAACCATAAGCCTTACACGGCTACCCTCACCCTGACAGGAAGCTGCAACCCGCCGGCTGTTCAGACAGACCCGGCCACCTCCATCACCGAAACAACGGCCACCCTGAACGGGGAGATCCTGAATGATTTTGGCAATACCATTACCGAAAGCGGATTTGTATACAGTACAACGCCAAACCCCATTATCGGCGGAGCCGATGTGAGCCAGATACAAACCGCACCCCTGGTTACTGCAGGGGCCTTTTCGGAAAACATCAGCGGACTGAACCCGTCAACCACCTATTACTTCAAAGCCTACGCAGTTAGTGCAGGGGGTACGGGATATGGCAGCAACACCGCTTTTTCCACCAGTTGCGGGATCATCACAACACTGCCTTATACACAAGAATTTTCGGGAGGCGGATTGCCGAATTGCTGGCAAAACATCGACCACCAGGGCAACGGGCAGGTATGGCAGTTTAATAATCCGGGAGGGAGAGCCTTTAATGCAAGCAGCGCAGGAAACGGATTTGCCATCCTCGACAGCGACTTATACGGGAATGGCCACAGCCAGAACGCTGACATGGTAACGCCAGAATTTGATCTTACCGGCTTTACCTCCGTAAACCTGAGTTTTGAACATTACTACCGTGCATACAGCGGCTCATCCGGAACGCTATCATACAGCGTCAACGGCGGATCAGCCTGGAATACCATCCAAACCTGGACAGCCACATCCGCCAATGCAGCCATCTTCAGCCAGGACATGACCGCCCAGGTTGCCGGCCAATCTTCGGTAATGTTTAAATGGAACTACACCGGCAGCTGGGGTTATTACTGGATGGTCGACGACATCCTGATCACGGGGGTTGAAAATACCAACGTGAACCAGCAGATCAGCCTTACTTCGGGCTGGAACATCATGTCGTTCTGCGTCACGCCCGCTTCCACAGACATGATCGACATCGTACAGCCCCTGATCGACAACAGTTCACTGGTAAAAGTCAGCGATGAGGCCGGCGGCTTCGTTCAGGAGATCAGCGGATTTGGCTGGATGAACACCATCGGGAACATGGGCAATACCGAAGGTTATTATATCAATCTGAACGGAAACGACAACCTGGATTGCGAAGGCAGCGGCGTGACCCTGCCCTTCGACATACCACTGAACAGCGGATGGAACATCATGGGATTTCCGGCCGGCCAGCAAATGGATGCCATGACCGTGCTTCAGCCACTGATCGACGACGGTTATCTTGTGAAGGTGCTGAACGAATCGGGCGGGATGATCCAATACATCACGGGGATCGGATGGATCAACACCATTGTCAACTTCCTTCCCGGTGAAGGTTACCATATCAATGTGAATACCAACTGCACCCTTACCCTCAACGCCCCCTCAAAGGCCGCCCTTCCCTTCAATGCACCGGTTAAACCCAAAACCGAATATTTCAGCACACTGGGTTCCAATCCATTCCTCCCTATGAACATCATCATCAACAACATCCAAACCGATGGAATGACGGTGGAAGAAGGCGACGAGATTGCCGTTTTCGACGGGAAAACGGAGGTTGGCAGCATCCGTATTGAAGATGCTTCGGAACAATATATCCTGATCGTTGCCAGGGCCGATGACCCATTCACCCCGGCCATCGACGGATTTTCGGAAGGCAATATGATCAGTTTCAGGTATTGGGACAAGAGTGAGGATACAGAATATCAGGATGTATCGTTTATACATCGTTTCGGAACCGAAACATATAAAAGGCTTGGCACTTTCGGGGCTGATCTGAAGATCAGCAGTCTTGGCACAAATGACCCCGGCGAGCGAGCGGGCAACTTCCTGGCACAAAACTACCCGAACCCCTGTGGGGATAATACAACCATAGAATATGGCGTAGCGGAAGATGCAATGGTTATGCTCAGCCTGTATGATGTGGCAGGGAAGCTGGTCCGTTTAATCGAGAATGACCTTAAACCCGGCGGAAGCCATGCTGTAACCATCGGGAAGAATATCATGGATGCGGGCATATATTATTACAAGCTTGAAGTTCATGGCACCCATACACATTTTACTGAAACCCGGAAAATGATCGTGTATTGATATTAACAATTTGTTATTTGATAACTAATTTCCGGGGCTAAAGTGAGAAACATCAAAAGTGCTTATTTTGCAAGTCCCGGAATTTCTTTTTAAGAAAAAGATGATGTCCGGGAAACATGTACAAAAAATCTAAAAACACCATTTGAAACAAAAAAAACGCTCAGGAAGATGAAAATTAAACGCTTTACTGCTCTGCTGGCAGGGGTTTTCTGCACCCTGACCACCCTCAACGCCCAACATTTCGTACCGGTTTACACAAGTGTTTACCAGCCCATGAACATCATTGTTACGGCAGCCACCCTCGACGGGCTTGACCTGGGTGCCGGCGATGAGATCGGGATTTTCGATATTGACGGAAGTAATGAGATATGTGTCGGCTCGGCTGTCCTTACCGGCCCGATCGGCGCTACCCCGCTTGCAGTCGTAGCAAGCACCGATGACCCGCTCACACCTGAAAAAGACGGCTTTACCGCCGGGAACACCATCATATACAGGTTCTGGGACAGCAGCGAAAATACAGAGATCGTTTGTGTATCGGTTACATATACACCGGGGTATGATGAAGTTTTTACTTCACTGGGTACGGCAGTCCCCACGCTTTCGGGGATCACAAGCCCCACGGTTGATGCCGGCTCCGACGATGCAGTTTGCGAAAATGCTTCCTACAGCCTCTCGGCCACTGCAAGCAATCAATCATCCGTATTATGGACCACGGCCGGCGACGGAACCTTCGACAATGCCGCTTCATTAACGGCCGTGTATACTCCGGGGACAGGCGACCTGGCGGGCGGCTCTGTTACCCTGACCATCACAGCCTATGCCATTGCACCCTGTACCGACCACGCCGATGATGATATTGTCCTGACCATTCAGGACCTTCCCACGGCCAGTGCCGGGGCAGATGCAGAAATTTGCGAAGGCAGTTCCCATACCCTCTCGGGTTCGGCCACCAACCAGCAGTCGGTGCTGTGGACCACCGCCGGCGACGGAACCTTCGATGACGCAACCCTGGCAGGGGCTACCTATACGCCCGGTGCCGGCGACATCGCCGCCGGATCGGTCATGCTCACCCTCACCGCCACGGCCATCGCTCCCTGCGCCGGTGATACATCCGACGACATGACCCTCGACATACAGAAGCAGCCCACCGCCGATGCCGGGGCCGATGCAGAGATTTGCGAAGGCAGTTCCCATACCCTTTCGGGCTCGGCCACCAACCAGCAGTTGGTGCTGTGGACCACGGCCGGCGACGGAACCTTCGATGACGCAACCCTGAGCAATGCCACTTACACACCCGGCAACGGCGACATCGCCGGCGGCTCGGTCGTGCTCACCCTTACGGCTACCGCCATCGCACCCCGCGCCGGTGGTGCATCCGACAACATGACTCTTGACATACAGAAGCAGCCTACCGCCAATGCCGGTGCCGATGCCGATATCTGTGAAGGCAGTTCGCATACTCTTACCGGCAGCGCCTCGAACCAGCAATCGGTGCTCTGGACAACCGCCGGCGACGGCAGCTTCGATGACGCCACCCTGGCCGGAGCCACCTATACGCCCGGTGCCGGCGACATTAGCAACGGATCGGTTGTGCTTACCTTCACCGCCGCCGCCATCCTGCCATGTGCCTCGGATGTCTCGGATGACATGACACTGAACATTTTCGGACAACCTACTGCCGACGCCGGGGCCGACGATGATGTATGCGAAAACGGATCCTATACACTCTCCGGAGCAGCCACCAACCAGCAATCGGTATTATGGACCACCGGCGGTGACGGCAGCTTCGATGACGCCTCCCTGGCAGGAGCCACCTATACGCCCGGTGCCGGCGACATCGCCGCCGGATCGGTCGTGCTCACTTTCACGGCTGTTGCCATGCCCCCCTGCGGAACAGATGCTTCGGATAACATGACCCTGAGCATACAGGATCTTCCAACAGCATATGCCGGTGCCGACGACCAGATCTGTGAAGATGAAAGTTACCTGCTGTCTGGTTCGGCCAACAACCAGTTTGCCATACAATGGACAACCGCCGGCGACGGAACCTTTGACGACCCCATTCTACTGGCGGCCACCTATACCCCCGGTGCCGGCGACATCGCCAACGGCTCTGTAACGCTGACCCTCACCGCCACTTCCATCCCACCCTGTAACACCAATATTTCCGATGCCATGACACTGGACATACAGGCTCTGCCGGAAGCGGATGCCGGACCTGACGATACCGTTGAGGAAGGAAACGCCTATACCCTTTCGGGAACGGCATCGGGACATCAATCGGTATTGTGGACAACAGCCGGGGATGGCACTTTCGATGATGCCACCCTGCTCAATGCCACCTATACACCCGGAACCGCCGATATTGATGCAGGATTTGCAGTGCTCACACTCACAGCTTCGGCTGTTTCTCCCTGCACCAGCGACGATGCTGACGACATGACATTGTTTATCTCCGTTACCCAGCAGATCAACCTGAACCAGGGGTGGAACATCATGTCGTTCTATGTTGTGCCCGCCGACATGAACATGCTCAACATCGTTCAGCCGCTGATCAGCAATACCACCTTGATAAAAGTAATGGACGAAAACGGCGATTTTATCCAGTTCCTGTCAGGTGCATGGGTGAATTTTATCGGCGACATGGCCAACACGGAAGGGTATTACATTAAAGTGACCGATAATACAAGCCTTAACACACAGGGAACCCTGGTGGTGCTGCCCTTTAACGTACCTCTTTTCACCGGTTGGAACATGATGGGATACCCGGTTAAGGTTTCGCAGGATGCCATCACCGTATTGCAACCACTGATCAGTTCCGGAAACCTTATCAAGGTGATGGATGAATCCGGTAATTTTATCCAGAACATCCCTCCCTACGGATGGCTCAACACCATTGTCAACCTGGATCCGGGCGAAGGCTATTACATCAAGGTAGGCACCGACGATAACCTGGTCTACAACCAGCCGACCAAGGCATCTGCTCCGCTGTCCATAACGGCTGCGCCAAAAACGCAGCACTTTTTCGCCTCCGGCGCCAACCCCTTCAACCCCATGAATATTGTTATTACAAACATTACCAGCGATGGCTTTGAAGTGGAACAAGGGGATGAAATTGCCGTTTACGACGGTGACATTGAAGTGGGCAGCGCAGTGATACAAGCGGGAGCCGACGGCCTGCAGCTTATCATTGCTGCGGGCGATGATCCCGCAACCGATGCCATTGAGGGATACACCACCGGCAACGATCTGTCATTCAGATACTGGGATAAGAGCCTCGACATGGTTTATGAAAATGTCCTTGCCGGCCACATATCGGGCGAAAAGCAATTTGCAGGACTGGGCACCTATGTCGGAGAGCTCAAGATATCCGCACTCGGGATCTATGAAAACCCCGGGGCTTCCATGGCTTTTCTCGGACAGAACCACCCCAACCCCTTTACGCAGAATACCACCATTGCCTATGGCCTTTACCAGGACGGGCAGGTATTGCTCAGCATCCATGACGTTTCCGGCAGGACCATCAGGGTGCTTGAAGATGCCTGCCTGAGCAAGGGTAAATACTCCGTTTCTTTTGGGAACGGCGCACTTGAGCCCGGCATTTATTATTACCGCCTGCAGGTTAGCAGCAAAGGAATGCTGTTTACCGATACCAAAAAAATGATCGTTCAATGACGAAATCTTTCATGATAACCAGGTCGATGCTACCGCTGCTTGCCGGACTCATATTACTGGGTCCTGCGATGCTTCGGGCGCAGCATTTTGTGCCGGTGTACCAGAGCGTTTACCAGCCGATGAACATCGTGATCAATGCTGCCGATATCGGAGGTCTCGATTTGGAAGCAGGCGACGAGATCGCCGTATTTGACCTTAACGGTTCAGGGCAGGAAATATGTGTGGGAGCCGTTGTCCTTGCCGGTCCGGTTCTGCCGGGCAATCCCCTTCCACTGGTTGCCAGCACCGACGACCCGCTCACGCCCGAGCAGGATGGTTTCATTGATGGCAACCCCATCATCTTTCGCATGTGGGACAGCAGTGAATCGCTGGAGCTTGTATGCGTGGATCCGCTTTATGACCCGGGCTTTGACCAGGTCTTCACCTCCCTGGGGACGGCCCTGGCCGGACTCAGCGGAATATACAGCCCCACGGCCAATGCAGGGCCCGATGATACAAGTTGTGAAGACAGCCCATATACCCTCTCGGGATCAGCCACGAACCAGCAGTCGGTGCTGTGGACCACAGCCGGCGACGGAACCTTCAATAATCCCGCCCAGTTAAATGCCACCTATACACCCGGATCAGGCGACATCACCAATGGTTCGGCCCTGCTCACCCTGACGGCTTATGCCATTTCGCCCTGTGATGATCATGCCACCGACAACATGCAGTTGAATATTCAGGTACTTCCCGGGGTTGATGCAGGTTCTGACGACATGGTTTGCGAAGACGCATCCTACACGCTTTCAGGGTCCGCTACCAACCAGCAGTCGGTACTCTGGAGCACCTCCGGTGACGGAACCTTCGACGACCCGACCCTGCTCAATGCCACTTATACGCCGGGAAGCGGCGATATCGGCCAGGGCTCCGTAACACTGAGCCTGACGGCCTTTGCCATTGCTCCCTGCGGGGATGATGCCACTGACAGCATGTTTCTGGAAATTCAGGAATTGCCCGAAGCCGATGCCGGTGATGACGGCCAGGTTTGTGAATCTGACTCCTACACCCTTGGCGGATCCGCCACGAATTATGCATCGGTGCTTTGGACAAGCGCCGGCGACGGCACCTTTGATGACCCGACCCTGCTCAATGCCACCTATACACCCGGCAGCGACGACATAAGCAATGGATCCGTGATCCTGACACTCACGGCCGATGCCATCGCACCATGCGGCAGCGATGCCAGTGACAGCATGACGCTTTCCATCCAGCAACTGCCAACCACCAATGCAGGACCCGACGATGACATTTGTGAAGGCGACACCTACACCATGAACGGTGCAGCCCTGAATCAGGCTTCCGTACTTTGGACCACTGCCGGAGATGGCAGTTTCGATGATCCGTCCCTGCTCAATGCCGTTTACAATCCGGGGACAGGGGATATTTCCAACGGCAGCGTTTTACTTACTTTAACGGCCTTTGCCATTGCCCCCTGCGCGGGCGATGCCACCGATGATATGCTGCTGCTCCTACAGCCGGCTCCTGAAATGCCGGAAACTCCGGAAGGGCCGACGGAAGTAGACCTGCATTTTACCACATCATCAGACTATGAAACACAGAGTGCCAATGCAGAAGCCTTTGAATGGTTCCTGACACCCGGCACGGCGGGCAGCATTTCCGGCAACGGGAATACGGCCACCGTTAGCTGGAACGCTTCCTTTCACGGCTATGCCTATGTAAAGGTGCTTGCCATGAACCCCTGCGGTTCGCTGATGTCAGACTCGCTTGAAGTTTTTGTGTTTACCAGTGTAGGGACAGACGAACAGCGCAACAGCAGGAACAAGCTCACGATCTCACCCAATCCCTGCCGGGGTTTATTCATGCTGACCATTTCCGCCATGGAAGAGGAAATGCAATTGGCAGTGTTTGACGCAGGCGGAAATCCGGTTTACCGGGAATTAATTCACCGCGAAGCGACTGCCGTTGTCCAAAAACAAATCGATTTGCAGCATCTCCCTTCGGGTATTTATCTCCTGCGCCTGTTTAACGGGAACAGCCCGGTATCGCAAAGACTGATCATCCGTTAACGACTTACAAATCAACAAGGGCTAAGGGTTTTATAAAAGACGCAGCACAGGCCACGATGGTGTCAGGGCAGATTCTCAGGGGGGCCGAATGCCGGATCGGTAAGGAATTCGTCATCACGCAGCGTTTTGATAAAAGCGATCAGGTCTGCTTTCTCATTAGGCGTTAATTGTGTTCCGCCGTTGGCAATATGGTGCATGAGCGGGTTGATATAGGGCGACCATAGCAGTCCGTGCGAATAGAAATTCACCACCTCTTCCAGTGTGGCAAAACGCCCATCGTGCATATAGGGCCCGGTCAGTTCAATATTCCTGAGCGTGGTAGCCTTGTAGGCACCCCTGTCCATCGGGTCGCCGCTAAAGGCAAAACGGTCGTCAAGGCCGGGGAAAACCGTATCCTTTCCGTTATTATAAAACAGGTTGGTGGTAAAGAGCGGATTTCCGAAGCCGCCGTGGCAATGGAAACAGTCGGCCCCCTCCTCCGTGGTAAAAAGGACAAAGCCACTCAGTTCTGACGGGCTAAGCTGCACCTCTCCACGCATGTAGCGGTCGAACTTCGAATTGGCGGAGATCAGGGTACGGACAAACTGGGCCACGGCCATGCTGATGCGTTTCATGGTAACCACGTCGGTGCCAAAAGCCTGTTTGAACATTTCGCGGTAGCCCGGGATGGAAGCGATGAGGTCGCGGGTGCGGCTTGTGTCGCCGTTCATCTCATGCGGTGCCCTCACCCCCATCCATACCAGTGATTCAATGTTGGTCATCATGGCATTGGGGTTATCGGCCGAGATCCTGCCATTCCACAAATAGCCATTGTTGTTCCACACCAGGTTGATCAGGGGCAGCATCACGTGAGGGGTTGATATGCCCGTGATCCCATGCGGAAACCCACCGGCATAAACGGGGTGGTCGATCCCGCACTCGAATGCACGTTCCTGCAGGTGGCAGGTGGCGCAACTCATCAGTGAATCGGGGTGTGTACGCCCCGAAAGCCTGCCGTCATAAAAAAGATAACGTCCCAGTTCCACCCCTTCAACGGTCATGGGATTGTCATCAGGGATATTCATTTTATTCGGAAAGCCGAAAGGCACATCAATGACATAGGGTGTAGGGCGATGGCCGGGCAGCGGCACAGGGTCGTCGTGTTTATTACATGAAGCAATAAACAGCATCATGAAGGCAATCCCGTATGTGGCCAATCTTTTTATCATCATTAACCTGTTATAAGCCGTTGCAGGTGCTTACTCCAATAATCCGAAAACATTCCATCCATTCTCACAGCCCAGTTTCATGGCCTCCTGCTTCTGCATGATGTCGCCTCCCCACTCATCGTGATCGTAAGTATGGGGGTCATTGAACCAGTTTTCGACATGCATCACCAGGTCGATGCCTGCCGTATCCCCTGCTGCAACAACAAAGCCCGGCACAGGCACCGCTATCTCAAAATAGTTCTGGATAAACCCTGTTATGGCACCCGACTGCGGATCATAGATCTGCCCGATGCCAAGGTGGAAATCGAAGGGAAGCTCCATTTGGTTGGCAGCCAGCCATTTTCCGTTCAATTTCAGGTAATGGTATCCGCCGCCCAGGTATTGCGGCCAGAACATGAGCGATTCGGGGGGGTCGACGAACATCAGCGATTGATTCTTTTCTTCATTGATCCCGAAGGTAAACCTGATATTTTGATATTCCCCTGCCGGGATATCATCAAAAACATTCCAGGTATGGGTTGAAGGGATGTCGGTGTCGACGTAATGGATATCCTTCCATGCCGAGATCATATAATACGAACCATCGGTGCGGCATAGCTTTACATCGGAAATGAAATACTGGATCTCGTTCACCATGTATGCGTTGCCTGCCTCATTCACATATTTTCTGATATCTGTCTGGAGCGGCGCACCTTCGCAATAATGATGGAATCGGATGGTCAGTTTCCCGGTATCCGGCCCCGGCGGCGGATCATCATTCTTGGTGCAGGAATTGATCGCCAGCCATGGCACCAACATAAAAAACAGCGCGAATTTAAGTGTTTTCATCTTATTTAACAGACATGGTCAAAAGGGATAAGGTTGCATTGCAAACCGCAGATGATGCTGGTTTTATTTCAGGATCCCGACCATTCATTATATCTATTCAAAAGGCACGGTACCCGATACGGTCACATACCTAACCGTATCATACTTGCTGGCACCTTGTTTGTAAACCTTCCCGTCGATCAGTATCCGTACGTTGATGCGGGAATTGATATCTTTATAGATAGCAGATACGAAAACGATCTCCCCTTCATCCGCCATAAAAGAGTATTTCCAGCGGTCTTCGGCACTGGCGGCCTGAACATACTCATTCACAAGGATCCCGTCGGCGTCACGGTAATTGAGCTCAAAGCCTGAAACGGCATCGGCAACCAGGTAAACAACTTCCTTTTCGCGGCTCTTGCTACAGGAAAGCGTAAGCAGGGATAATATGGTTAACAGTATAGCAAATCTCATTTTCTAAATAGTAAAGTATATGTTGACAAAAAACACCCTGCCGGGTTCAAAAAGATTTCCTTTTCCACCGATCAGCCTTCTGTTCAGGTGTTCATAATAGGATTTATCCAGGATGTTTGACACGCCCCCGCTAACCCTCAGATAATCATTATGCCTGTATGCGAAATAAAAGTTAAGCAATGCAAATCCCGGGCTGATCTCTTCGGCATAGGCCTTTGAAATATCCTTTTTCCCGGCCACCATCCGCAGGCTGAGTTCCGGCACGAGCCGCCCCGCAAAGAACTTATAAAAAACACCCAGTGTTCCTTCGAGCGGCGGAATTTCGGGAAGCGGGTCATTTTTGACCGTTTCCATGCCGGTGATCTGGCCTTCCTGAATAATATAATGTTCTGTTTCGGGGTTGACGCCCCTTGTGCATGCCGCCTGTGCCTTTACGCCCCAGCGTTTATCTTCGGGCGAACGATAGCTCAGCTCAAATCCACGGAGGAATACATGATCTTCATTATAGAACCGTTTAACGCCATATACGCCCTTGGTCTGTGGTTTCGCAATGCTTTCGGGCACCAGTGCAGCGGAGATGTAATCCGTCACATATGAAAAAAAGAAGCCGCCCTCAATAAGGCATCCGATAGGCGTTGTGAGTTGGGCGGCCAGGTCGATCTCATTATTCGCTTCAGGCCGCAGGCCGGGTTGGCCCAGGTAATCGTAATTATCATATCCGATAGGCAGCAGGATGATGAAACGTTCGTTCATGTCGGGGCTCCGGACCCCCCTGCCGACCGACAGGCTCAGGGAAAAGTTTTCGCTGATATGATACCTGGTTCCTGCACTGGCGCTGAAGTTGGTAAAGGCCGATTCCACATCAGCATCTGCATACAGCTCATTGCCCATCACTACAAGGCTGAGTTTACCGGAGTTTGCGCGGTTGAAGTCGGCCCTGACGGCCGCATCAAACATCCATTTCCCTGTTGCCCTGTGATACAGGACAAAAATGCCGTTGTTCCTGATCTCGGCCTCATTCCATAACTTTTCGGTCGTTTCGGGCATGGTGGGTTCAAGGATGCGGGATTTGGTGCGGAACCCGTCTTTGAGGATATGTTCGTAATCGCTGCCGAGTGATAGTTCGTGCCCCCCGAAGTCAAACCTTCCTTCAACCCGATAACCATAATTTCGGGCATCAATATCGGAAAGGGCCACCACCGTGTCGGAAAAAGGCCTTTGCTTGTTATCCATCAGGTGGCTTACATCGGAGAGATATACCTTGAACAAAAATTCGCGAAACACCGGTGATATGTCGGTGGAACGGTAATCGGCCGAAGCCAGCGTGGTGTTGTCGCTCCGCTCATCCATGGGCAGGGCAGGGAACATCACGTTTTTACCCAGAGAGCGGTCGAAAGCCAGCACAAGATAATTATTCCTGAAAGGGCTGAAGCCCAGGCGGGCCGTATAATTAGACCGTTCAAAGGACGACTTCACCACCCTTCCGGAGCCATCTTCATAATCTCCGTATTTTTTGATATTTCCCGACAGGGAGAAGAAAACGATGTTATTCCCGCCATCGACCGAAAGCCTGTGCTTAAAGCCATTCCAATTGCTCTCGTATCCCATCATCGCAGCGGCATGTATTTTGAATTCCTTTCCCGGGACAGGCCGGATGGTCTTCATATTGATGACCCCGCCGAAATTGGGGCCGTAACGCAGGGCAAATGGGCCTTTGATCACCTCCAGCGACTGAATGTCATCAACATCAATGTGGGCGGCAGCGGGATCCATCCTGTTGGGGCATCCACCTTCGATCTTCTGCCCGCCGTTAAGCTGTACATTGAGCTGGCTGTATTTAAAGCCCCTCACCACCGGGTCGAGCACAGCACCCCCTTTACGGATGCCACCGATGTTTGGCAGGGCACGCAGGGCATCGCCCACATCCCGCAGGGGAAGGCCTTCGATCCGGTGCCGGTCGAGATGTTCCACATGATAAGACCTTTCCGGCAATTCGAAGGCAGTAACCTCAAAATCCGGCAATACGATCAGGGTATCAGGAAGCTGAGCAAGAAGAACCGGGCAGCCAGCCAGTACAAAGATCAGGAATATAAAAAAGTTTTGTCTCATTACTTAATTATCCCGATGGTAAAGTTATGAATAAAATACATTGAGGGAATCTTAATATCTTATTTATAACATTTTCTAAATAAGCGCAGGCATGTATCAGACAACAGCCGGTAGCGTGATTGATCAGGCAATTTATCTTTCTATAGGATTTCGGAGTACTTTTGCAAAAAAAATACATGAAATTCAGAGTAGGAGATAAGGTTAAATTCCTGAATGAAAAGGGCGGAGGCATCGTTAGCAAAGTGATCAGCTCCTCGCTGGTATATGTCGCCACCGAGGATGGCTTTGATATCCCTGTAAGCTCAGGCGACATCATCCCGATGGATCAGGAAAGCAAGGCTGCAAAAATGTTTGCGGAAGATTACAGTATCGACGAAGCGGCATTGAAAGCCGGAATGGAAACTGCAGGGGACGAAAAGGAAATGCAGGCCGGCAGGATACGCGCCGGAGCGGAAGAAAGCCCGGGTTTTTTCCTGGCCTTTGTCCCGGCCGACCAGCAATGGTTCATTACAGGCGACCTGGAGTTGCGCCTGATCAACCACAGCAGCTTCGACATCCTGTATAATTTTCTGCTTGAAAATGACGACGGATCATATTCAGGGCGTGATTACGGCTCTGTAGAAGCCGGCCATACTGCCGTTATTGAACAGATCGAACGCGATGAGCTGGCAGGATGGAACAACGGCATGCTGCAGATCATGATACACAGTGAGGATGGCGCCTATATGCCTGTGCAAAGCACTTTCCATGTAAAAGCAGGGAAATTCTCATCGGAAGGGAGCTACCGTGAAACGGGGCTGATCAGTGAAAAAGCCATTATGTATAAACTGGCATTTCTCAGGGAGTGCCTGAAAGTAACAGGAAAGGAGCAGATCACTGCCGCCGACCCCCGGCCCCTTGAAACAAAAGCTGTGGAACACCACAAGGAAACCCTGATCGGCAAGCACAAAACCGGTCCCGGCGAGGCAGTCGTCGACCTTCATATCGGCGAGATCACTGATAACATTGCCGGGATGAGCAGCCATGACATGTTCCGCCTGCAGGTGGGCTACTTCGAAAAAACCCTGAACAGCGCCATTGAAAACAATTTCAGGAAGGTGACCTTTATTCACGGCATTGGAAACGGGGTGTTAAAAAATGCCATTATCCAAAAGCTGAAAGAATATGAGGGGCTGGAAAACCACAGTGCGCGGCTGGCGGATTACGGACAGGGTGCCATTGACGTGCTGATCCACAATAAATTGATTTGACGGGAGAATGCGATGCTCGTTTGTCGTTCCGCCATTGTATATTACCTTTGCAAACCAAATATGCATTTATTTGTTTAAAAGATATTCATTAAAAACCAATTCAGTAATACCATGAAGAAATCAATTACACTATTAGTGGCACTGCTGTTTGCATCAGGCATCTTTGTCAATGCGCAGGAAGCCGTTGAAGAAACTGCCAAACCCTGGAAAATCGGCGGTGACGCATCCCTCACTTTCGGACAGACCGCCCTGATAAACTGGTCGGCCGGAGGCGTCAGTTCATTCTCATTGAACGGACTATTGAATTTTCATGCCGACTACCAGAAAGACAAAATGCTGTGGACCAACAACCTCATCATGGCCTATGGCTTTTATCAGGAAAAAGATAAAAAAAGGAAGAAGAGCGATGACAAACTCGATTTTACTTCCAACCTGGGTTATGAGATGGCCAAAAACTGGTATTATTCACTGACCGCCGGGTTTAAAACCCAGTTCGACAAAGGCTTTCCCGAAAACAATGATTCCGTTTACAACTCCAAATGGATGGCACCGGCATATTTCACGCTTGGGGCAGGCTTAACATACAAGCCCAATGACAACTTCCAGCTGATCATTTCTCCGGCCACTTACAGGCTTACTATTGTAAACGATCAGCGACTGGCCGACCTTGGCGAATACGGGATGGAGCCTGCCGAATACGACAGCCTGGGGGTACTCATCAGTAATGGCAGCAAGTTCCGCCATGAAATGGGATTTAACCTCAGGATGACCTGGGCGGTGACCATTGTGAAAAATGTCGACTTTCAGACCAACCTGGAACTGTTCTCGAACTACCTGGAAAATCCGCAGAATATCGATATTTACTGGGATAATTATTTCAACTTCACCATTAATAAGTGGTTATCGGCCCAGCTCACCACCAGCCTGATCTACGACCACGACATCAACATCACGGATAAGGATGGGAATACAGGGCCCCGGACACAGTTCAAACAAACATTTGGCCTTGGGTTTGCATACAAATTCGGCCAGGAAAAAGAATAAGCAAGAATTACTTGCAGGCGGAAAACCGTTTTACTGCATGACCCGATGTAAACCGGGGTATTTGCCGGCAAAGCGGTTTTTTTAATGCTGCCTCTTCTTATTCTCCAGCAATGCCTTTGTAGAGAGAAGGCCACAGGCTGCCGCGATATCGATACCCCTGCTGGCGCGGATGGTTGTTGTAATGCCTTTGGCGCTGAGAGCATCCCTGAATGCATGGATGGCCCGGTCGGAAGATCCTTCCAGGGGGGTGCCGGGGACCGGATGAAAACGGATCAGGTTAATGCGGGCCTTTAGCCCATGCAGCAATCTTACCAGCTCATTTACATGGCGGCGGCTGTCGTTCAGCCCCCCGAACATGATATATTCGAATGAAACCCTTCGCTGACGCTCAATATCATAGGTTTTCAGGTAAGTCACCACATCACGGATCGGGTAAATGTTCTCGATGGGCATAAGCTTCACGCGTTCATCGGCAAATGGAGTGTGCATGCTCACCGCCAGGTGGCAACTGCTTTCCTCAATAAACCGCTGCATGGCAGGAATGATGCCAATTGTTGACACCGTGATACGGCGCGGGCCAATACCCGGGCCCCAGGAAGCGGTGAGAATGTCGAGGGCTTTCATAAGATTGTCCATATTGTCGAAAGGCTCCCCCATTCCCATAAAAACCAGGTTACTGACCTGCTCCCTTTCGGGCAGGCTGAGCAATTGGTTAACAATTTCGCCCGGGCTGAGATTGGCCTGAAAACCCTGTTTCCCGGTCATGCAGAACAGGCAGCCCATTTTACATCCCGCTTGCGTACTAATGCACAGCGTGTTCCGCTTATCCTCCGGAATATAGGCCGCCTCTATGAAATTACCCTTATCCGTACGGAACAGGTATTTTTTTGTCCCGTCGGTTGATACCTGCACATCAACGGGCTTAACACTGCCAACTTCATACTTTTCCGACAGTAATTCCCTGGCCTGCCTTGAGAGGTTGGTCATATCCCCAATCCCGCCGGGCAGTTTTTTATACAGCCAGTCTGATATCTGGGAAGCATTGTAGCGGGGCAGGCCGAGCCCTGCCACGATCTCTTCGAGTTCGGGTTTTGTTTTTCCGGTAAGCGCTTCCTTTCCCATCAGAAATAGATTTCGGCAATGATGTTATTATATGGGATCCCTTTTTCAATGAGCAGGTCCCTGGTCTCCACCACCATTTCGGCAAGGCCGCAAAGGTAATATTTTCTGCCGGGCGTTAATGAAGGCTGTTCAGCCAGGTATTTTGTCAACCTGCCATGATAAAGCCCTGTCCCCGTTTCCCGTGAGCAGCAACGGATATAATTGCCCGGAGGGAGCAATCTGCCAAATTCCTCTTCAAAATAAAAGGATGCGCGTGTTCTGCCGCCATGGATCAGAATTTTATCTTTCTCCAGGCCCGAACGGAGCATGCTGGCAAACGGGGCAATGCCGGTACCCGAGGCAATGAGGGTGGCCGCACCGTCGGTACCGTGGAAAGTCCCGAAAGGAGCGGAAACATAAATCGTATCACCTGCATTCAGCCTGGCAAGCGAAGGCGTGACTGCACCCTCCGGCTTGACATTGTACAGGAGCCCGATCATGTCATCGTCATTCCCGCTCGCGATACTGTATAGCCGCGGTTCACCGCCGCGTTCCGGCGCTACCCCAACCACCTGTCCGGGCACAAAAGGGTGCGTGCGCCTGTAGGATAGCACATACACATCCGGGGCGATCACCCGGTTGTCCTCAACCCGGACGGGAAAAAGCTCCGCTGCCGACGACCCTCTTTCAACACCTGCCATAAATGTATATTTGGAAGAATAACACCATCGACCACTTATTGTTTGATAAAGATAGTGAAAGGGAGTGAGTTTTGAGTTTTTTCATCAAAACCGGGATGGTTAAATTCGTGAAACTGCCTTTTTATGAGCGAAGCGAAATGAAAAGGCGCAGTCGAACGAATCCCGCTTTAGCGGGATGGTTACATGCCTGCCCCGATTTCTCGGGGGTTAAATGGTTACATGGTTACATGCCTGCCCCGAGAATCGGGGGTTAAATGGTTAAATTCGTGAGACTGCCTTTTTATGAGCAAAGCGATATGAAAAGGCTTAGTCGAACAAATCCCCGATTTATCGGGATGCCTGCCCCGAGACCTCGGTG
>CAYOLA010000079.1:0-3103 GCA_964404735.1 uncultured Bacteroidales bacterium | reverse complement strand
CGGTTTTTGTTTACCGGCCACCTCTTCGCCCAGCTTTGCCAGATCCGACCAGTGTTTTTCTACATCTGTTTCATTAAAGGTATACACGGCCATGACCGATGGGATCTTTTTCAGCACCTTTTTCACTTTCTTAAGCAGGCTGAGGTCGGAAACGAACAATACCCTTGCTTCACAATGGTTAAGGATATATTCCTGTTCAGCGGAGCTGATGGTAGGGTATACGGGTACATGCACCAAACCTGCCTGGGCGATGCCCATGTCCATGATATTCCATTCCGGACGGTTCTGGGAGATGGTAGCCACGCGATCGCCTTTAGCTAAACCCAGTTCCAGCAGGCCATAGCTTACGAGGGTTGAAAAGTTCACATAATCCTCTGCAGTGTATTTAATCCATTTTCCATCTTCATTCCTTGCAAAAGCATCATCCTTGCCGGCATAATCGGTGCGGTAAAGTTCAAGGATGTCGAACAGGCGTGTTATTTCCATATCATTGATTATTGGTTGGCAATATTATGCACAATATCCGGAAATAGGCGGATAACATAAACAAATGTAATGAATATAATCTCCAAACCAACATGCCTCAGTATAGAGAAGGTGTAATTGTTTTAAGGGATCGCAAAAATTCAGTGAGCGTCTGAATAATTATGCGGGAGGACACATATTGAACAATAATTTGCACAAACTTTTTCATTTATTCTTCATTATACCGTAAAACCCTGGAATAAACCATGATAATCCTTCAGCCGGCATGAAGCGGCATTGCTGTTGATGTGTAACCTCACTCCTGAAAAAAGGAATATTCATAATAAGCATAAAGCCTTAATGAATGAGGCAATCTGTAAAATTAATGATGGCTTAACGCTTTGTTCAGATTTTTATAGTAGCTTGCATTTGCATTATCGGCTTCATGGTAGCGCTGAATTTAATAGAATCCGGTTTCCCGGAAGCAAGGGATATCGATCATCGCAGCTTGCATGCTGCCGGAGCGCAAAAACTCTAAACCCTGATATACTATAAATCCTTATAATGATGAAAGCGAACTATTCACCCGTCAAAATTTCAGAACGGATCGTTTTACTCGATGTTCTTCGCGGACTGGCCATCTTCGGCATCCTGATGGTTAACATGCCGCTGATGTATGAACCGATGGTTAAAATTTTGGCGGGGGCCAAACCCGATGCCACGACAAGCCAGGTAATATCAGAATCAATCATTAAGTTTTTCTTTGAAGGGAAGTTTTACGTGATCTTCTCATTTTTATTCGGGTATGGTTTCTGGTTGTTCATGAACAAGACAACTCCCGACGGCAGCAGCATCATACCGGTATTTCGCCGCCGGCTAATAATTCTGCTGATATTCGGGATCGCACATGTACTGTTATTATGGTCAGGCGACATACTGGTCTTTTATGCCCTGTTTGGTTTCGTATTGATATTGTTCAGGCGCTCGTCAGGGAGAAAAATATTGAAATGGTCGGTATGGTTGATGCTGATCCCGAGTCTGGTTACTGCCGTTCTGATGGGCTTTATCGGTTTGGTCAGCCAAAACCCTGAAGCGAAGGCAGCCATAGATGCGAATATGATGCAGGGAATAAGGGAAATGCATCAAATGGTTGTTGACGCTTCTTTAATATACTCGCAGGGTTCTTTTTTTGAAATGGTAATGATGAGGTTAAAAGAATACCAGGCACTGTTGCCGGCCATTATCTTCTTTTACCCCGTTGTACTGGGCGTATTCTTGCTGGGTTTATGGGCGGCGCGAAAAGAACTTCTGGCTGATTTTTCATCGAAGTTACCGTTTTTCCGCAACTTATTCTGGTGGAGCCTGGGCATTGGACTCATTGCCAACATCCTTTATATCATAGCTTTCCGGCATGCAGTTATGAGCATCCCCTCGGGCTGGTCTCTTCTGGCAACTTCCATGCACACGCTTGGGGGTATCAGTCTGGGCTTCTTTTTTATCTCAGCGCTGGTACTCATATTTGCAAAGGGAAAATGTAATTGGCTGGGTAGCATGCTCGCTCCGGTCGGGCGTATGGCCCTTACCAATTACCTGATGCAGTCGGTGATCTGTGCGTTCCTCTTTCACTCATACGGACTTGGTCTTTTCGGGAAGATTACCACATGGCAGGGAATGATGCTTACCGTGTTGATCTTCTCTGTTCAGGTTTTATTCAGCCGCTGGTGGCTGAGTCGTTTCCGCTTCGGTCCGCTGGAATGGCTGTGGCGCAGCCTGACCTACTTCAAACGGATACCCATGAAAAAGACAGCCGCCTGACTGAAGGGACATCTTGATCATGCATCATCCGGATAAATTGGTGCGGAAATTTCGGGCTGCGGAATCAGGGTCCTGTCAAGGTAATTCCTGCCCCAGGGCGACAATATAGATCCTGTACCATTGTTCATGGCTCATGGCAAGGGAAAGGGAATCAACCGCCGTCTTCACCCTTTCAGCCTTACCCGAACCCACCACCGGGATGATACCTGAAGGATGCCTGAGCAGCCATGCAAATACGACACTTTCCGGCGACCCGGCATTCATTTCTTCAGCAATTTCGGAAATCACGGCCAGTAACTTCTTCCCTTTATCAGTTTCGGGATTTAAGATCCTTCCACCTGCCAGCGGCGACCATGCCATGGGAATGATCCGCTCCCGCATACAGAATTCCATATTGCCATTTTCAAAAAACCCGAGGCAAAGCGGTGATATTTCCACCTGGTTAACAAGTAGTTGTTCAGGGCAACGTTTCTGAAGCATTTCGATCTGAGCAGGAAGAAAATTCGAAACGCCAAAACCGAGCACTTTACCCTCCTTTTTTAAGATCTGAAAAGCCTCACATACTTCATCCGGTTCAAAAAAAGGAGCCGGCCTGTGCAACAAAAGAAGATCAATACGATCGGTACCGAAATTTTCGAGTGATCGTTCAACCGAGGCCAGGATGTGGGCTTTGCTGTAATCATAGGTTTTAACCCTGCGACCGGGAAATTTATCTGACAACAGTTTGATCCCGCACTTGGTTATGATCTGAACCTGATTTCTGAGCGGGGGTTTTAATGCAAGTGCCTTTCCAAAAAGCTTTTCGCAGCTGTAGTCGCCGTAA
>CAYOLA010000078.1:0-14534 GCA_964404735.1 uncultured Bacteroidales bacterium | reverse complement strand
CCCAGCCAGCCCAGCGGGATCATCATCAGGATGATGCTTCCCTGCGAAAAAGACCTGAAATGGATCATGATCAGCAAAATGATGATCATAAAGGCAATGCCAAAATATCTAACCAGGTCGTCCATGGCTTCGTCGCTGTCACGTTGCTGTCCCTGGAATTCAACCTTCACGCCGGGATAAAGCTGTTGCATGCCGGGAACGATGTTGGTGCGTATTTCCTCAAGGATGGGTGGCACCGAAGCATACGGATCAACGAGGTTGGCATTGATGCGTACCTCCCTTGACATATTAAAGCGCTGGATGTTGACCGGTCCGCGCCTGATCTCATAGTTGGCCAGTTCCAGCAGCGGATATTCACCCATGGGGGTTTTAATCTTCATGCTTTCCATCTGCCCCAGGGTAAGGCGATCCTGCTTCGGATAGCGCACCCATACGCGCACCTCATCCTTACCGATCTGCAGCCGCTGCGCCTGTCCGCCAAAAAAGCCGTATCGCACCTGGCTGCTGATATCACTCTGGTTCAGTCCAAGGAAATATGCCCTGGGCTTCAGTTCGAGTTGTACTTCCCGCTTGCCGATGGCATTGTTGTCGTTGATATCTTTCAGCAACTTGATATTGCCCATTTCCCTCATCATATAATCCCTGGCATGGGCCAGTTCTTCGAGGTCGCGGCCCAGCAGGCTTACCGAAACCGGGATGCCGAAGGTATTGATGCCCTCAATGGTAAACTTTTCGGCTTCGGGGACAGGCCCGATCTTTGCCTGCAGGCGTTCCACGATCTCAAAACTGCTCAGCGGTGCATCTTCCAGCTTACGCAGTAAAACAAATATGTTACCGGCATGGGAACCGGTTTCCTGCCCGTTAAATGCGCTGCCGATGTTGACAAATGTATAGTTGAGTACCCCTTCGGGATAATCGTACTCCTGGCTGATCTCCTCGTTGAGGTCCCACATGGCCTGTTCGAAGCGGTTCAGGTATTCAAAGGTCTTTTTTTCGCCCGAGCCGGGGGTGAAAGCGATATTGACATTGAAAAAATCGAAAGGGATGGCGGGGAAGAAGGTAGAACGGATCACGCCTCCGCGAAACATCCCCGCCGTGATCATGATCATGGCCACAGGCGTTACCAGCATTATATACTTATAGCGCAGCACAACACGAAGGGTGGGGGCGTACATCCTGTATTTCATGAAATTCATCATCTTATCGAGGCTCCGCCTGACATTCATCCACCTGCTTTTCCCGCTCTTTCTGCCAAGTACCCATTTGGATCCGACATGTGCCGGCAGCACAAAGAAGGCTTCGAGCAGGGAGAAGAGCAGGCTGAAGATGACCACGAAAGCCATTTCAAACATCATCTCCATGCGTCCCTGCAGGAACAACAGGGGTGTAAAGGCAATGATGGTGGTGAGCACGGAGGTGGTCACGGCCGGCAGCACCTCCATGGTACCTTCTATGGCAGCCCTGCGGGCGCTCTTGCCACGCTCGTAATGGGTATAGACATTTTCGGCTATCACGATGCCGTCGTCGACCAGGATACCTACCACCAGGATCATCCCGAAGAGGGAGATCATGTTGATGGTAACGCCATAGACCGCTGCAACGAGGAACATCCCCAGGAAGGAGGCCGGGATGCCCCAGGCAACCCACATCGACAGGCGCAGGTTCAGGAACAAGCCCAGGGAAATGAGCACCAGCAACAGGCCGATACCGCCATTGCGATAAAGCAGGTTAAGCCTTTCGCCCAGCATGTCGAGGAAATCATAGGTGATTTCAAGTGAAACGGAATTATTTTTCGCGTTAAACTCGTCCACATAGTCGTAAAGGAAATCAGCAATGGCACCCAGGTCTTCTTCCCCCAGCTTAAAAACCCGGAAAGAGATGCTCTGTTTCCCGTTCATGAAGCCCCCGCTGGCCACATCGGCAAATTTCATTTTCACCTCCGCCACATCGCGTATCCTGAGAAATCTGCCGTCGGTATCGGCACGCAGGATGATCTCCCCGATAAGGTCGGGATCATATTTCCTGGCGCGGGAGCGGATCAGGATCTCTTCCTGGTCGGACCTGATCATGCCGGCAGAAATATCGATGTTGTTCAAGGCGATGGCCCGTGAAATATCATTGAATGTAAGCTGATGCCGAAGCAGGTCCTCTTCCGACACCTCCACCGATATTTCCAGTTCGGGATAACCCGACACCTGTATCTGCGACATCACTCCGCTGTTATACAAGTCGTTCTCTATCTCATCGGCATATTTTTTCAGGGTCAGCAGGTCAACATCGCCTGAAAGGCCCATAAAAATGGCATTCGTAACGTTGCGCTGTTTGTAAACGATCGGTTTTTCGGCATCGACAGGAAAAGAGGCGATCCCGTCAACGGCATTTTTCACTTCCATCAATGTTTCATCAATGTCGTAATCGCCGGTGGTAGTGACCCTGACCACGGCAAAATTTTCGGATGAAGTGGAATTTACTTCCTTGATGCCGACGATGCCCCTGAGGGCTTCTTCAATACGCATGGTCACGCCCTCTTCCATCTCAACCGGAGAAGCTCCGGGATATACGACACTGACAACGATCTCGCGTGTTGCCCGTTCGGGGAAGAATGATTTTTTCATGCTCAGCACACCCATGCCCCCGGCCAGGAGCAGAATGGCAATAATGAGGTTTGCGTAGAAGGGATATTTTACGAATGCGGTGATGATGTTCTTTATCATGGCCCGGTAATGATTGTTGTTGATACCATTATTAATAAACCTCTACCAGGGAGCCTTCAGCCACATTGACAAGCGGTTCCGTTACCACGAAAACACCCTCTTCGATGCCATTGAAGATAATGGTCTGCTGATTAATCCTGAGGATATTGATCGTAGCTTTTCTGATGACATTCCCGGACACGATAAAAACTTCGTTGCTGTTGAAGACGGCCCGCCTGGGAATCTCCATGGCCCGTCCGGTAATCTCGCCACCGAAAACGGTCTTCAGATACTGGCCTTCAAAAAGCGGGCTGGCGGCATCATTCTCCACGCTGATAAAGACACTCACTGCCTGTGTATTGCGGTCGACATAATCGGCTTTTCTTACTACCTTCCCCTGCCATTCTTCCTGTGTATCCTCAGCACTGACCGTTACCAGGTCGCCCGGGTTAACCCACTTTACATCCGATACCGGCACGGGGACTTCGAGTTCGAGCATGCCGGTATTGATGATCCTGGCAATGCGGCTGCCGGGGTTGGCAATGGAGCCCACTTCCAGCATCACATCCGTGAAGGTGCCGCTGAAAGGAGCGTAAATGCGGTGTTTCGAAAGTTGTATCTCGCTGCTTCGGATGGTATAATAATCATTGAGGATGTTCCGGCTGGCAAGGAATATCCTTT
Source organism: uncultured Bacteroidales bacterium (assembly GCA_964404735.1). Classification (GTDB taxonomy): domain Bacteria; phylum Bacteroidota; class Bacteroidia; order Bacteroidales; family B18-G4; genus B18-G4. The sequence continues at coordinate 11,160 of CAYOLA010000078.1, read as the reverse complement.
GCTGCTCGGAGCTGATCTCAGGCAGGGGGGGCAGGGGTTTTTCAATTTCGATGCGATCGAAAAAATCCTTTATCATGGCATGATCATCCGGGAAATCGATCCTGAAATCGGGCAGGATATTGGCAATGTTGTTCTGAAAACGGCTTTTGGCAGCCTTAAGGTTATAGAGGCTGATCTCATCATATATCCTGACGAGCAGTTCCCCTTTTTTGAAAGACTGGCCTTTCTTCAGCGGGATGTTTCCGGGGAGTATCTCCCCCTGCACTTCCGCAATAATATCCACATAGCTCTGCGAACCGAGCCTTCCCGTTGAGGCGATGGAATAGCTCACGGGGCCATAGGAAACAGGCAGGGCTTTTACCCGGCGGGCATTGTTTTCGGGGATCATGCTTTCAGGGGCTTCCTTCATGCCGGAAAAAAACTGCATCGCCATGAAGGACAGCACCAGTATGGCAACAACGGAAACAAGCACCACAATTTTTCTGCTCATCATCGTATAACAAATTAGGTTAATAAGACAGCAATAAACAAAAAATGTTTAATGGTTACTTAAATAATTCCTTCCTTTCTTTCTGTCAATCGGTTGAGGCATGGCCGGAAGCGCAGAAAGTTTGGTTTTACCGGATCAATCATGCTTATTCTTTCCACTCGGGTATTCTTCCGGGGGTCCAGGGAGCGCCTGCGGCATCCAGTTCCTGCTCGAGACCTTTGAGTTTTACTTCTGCAATCACTTTGATCTGCTCAAGCAGCGGGGGAAATTCCTCTGCCAGGATGCCGTACATCTGCTCCTGTGTTTCCGAAACCCGTGATGTGGAATTCCAGTGCGAATAGACCAGGGCGTTGAGCCTTTCGTTGAGTGAGGGCGGTGCAGGCAGGTTTTCTTCCCTGCTGGCAACCGGCCGCTGCCCGTTAAAGACCCAGAGGATCTCATCCAGTTCCTTCTCAATGGCTTTGGCTTCATCCATCAGGTCCCACCGGGTGGCGGGCATATTGATGAGGGCTTGTTTGAGATACTGAACACGCTTCATCATGTCGCCGCTCAACTGCTGTGCGGCATACATGGCCCTGCTCAGTTTCACCGTTTTTTCCTGGAAGGCCTGTAATCCGGCACGGTCGGGAGCAGGCAGGGTCACATTGTTAAGCACCACGGCATTGAACCCGACGGGGCCGGCCAGTCCGGTGAGTTCTCCCCTCACCCACTGCGAGAGGCTCACATAATATTTGCCCGGCATCACCGCCACACCATCGCGTTCACCGCTAAGCGGATCAAATTTATCATTTCTTAGTCTCACATTGCCCAGGAAGGGGTACCTCAGGTTCCACGAAACACGGTTGATGCCTTTGGAAGCAGGCTTATTGATACTGCGCACCACATTGCCCTCTGCATCCCTGATGGTAAAGATCAGGTAAGGCTTAATCTCATCTTCCTCAGCCCTGAGTTCATCCATGCCCGGGATGGGGATGGGTGCCTTTTCTTTGATCAATTCCTTTTCTTTTTCCTTTCGCATCTGTTTCAGGGTTTTCGGCGCTTCTTTCAGATAATAGGTAAATATGGCCCCAAAATCGGGATTGCTGCCGTAGTAGGGCATGGAGCCTTCGCCGTAACTGTCGCGCGTAAAAGTATACATCAATGCGTCCTTCACCGGAAACAGATAAGCCGTTGAATCGAAGAGGGCGGGCTCGAGCATGCGCAGCGGGGAGTAATCGTCGAGGATGTAAAACCCACGCCCGAAGGTGGCCAGCACCAGGTCGCATTCCCTTTCCTGTATCACCATGTCTTTCACTGCCACGGATGGCAGCCCCGATTTGAGTTGCGTCCAGGTGTTGCCGCCGTCGATGCTGAAAAATGCGCTGAATTCGGTGCCCGCAAACAGCAGCTCCGGCCTGACAAAATCCTGTTCGAGGGTATGTACTGTCCCGTTTTCGGGCAGGTTCCCGCTGATGGAAAGCCATGTCCTTCCCTTATCGATGCTTTTCAGGACATAGGGTTTGAAATCGTCGCGTTTGTGGTTGTCGAAGGAGGCATATACCACGTTTTCGTCAAACTTATCGGGAAGGATATCGCTCACATAGGTATATTCCGGGATACCCGGAAATTTTTCTATGCTGAACCAGGTGATGCCGGCATCTTCCGTCACGGATATCACACCATCGTCAGTACCGACGTAAAGCAGGTTTTCCTTCACCGTGGATTCGGCCAGGCTTACGGCTGTCCCGAAAAGGGAGGTCGACACATCCTTTACCACGGCATCCACACCCCAGTAACGGTCCATAACCGGCCAGGTATTGCGGTCGATCTGCGCCGTGATATCATCGCTGATCACTTCCCAGCGGTCGCCGCGGTTATCGCTCCTGAAAACCTTGTTGGCGGCCATATACAAACGCGTATGCGAATGGGGGCTCAGGATAAAGGGGGTGTTCCAGTTCCATTTATAGGTATCCTCTCCTTTTCGCGGCTGTGGCTTAATGCCCGTATTTTGCCCACTCTGCTTGTCGTGCCTGTAAATATTCCCATACTGGTATGCAGAATAAACGATGTCGGGGTTGAGGGGGTCAATGGCCTGGAAAAAGCCATCGCCGCCGAGGGTAACGACCCATTCGCAACTGCTCACGCCCCTGCCGCTCAGGTTACGCGAAGGGCCTCCCATGCTGTTGTTGTCCTGTGTGCCGCCGTAAACCCAGTAAAAAGGAAGGGTATTATCAACGTTGACACGGTAGAACTGGGTTACGGGAAGGTTCGACTTGAAGATATATGTTTGTCCGCTGTCGAAGGTTTCATATACCCCGCCATCGCCACCGATCATAAAATGCTTTGTATTGGCGGGATCGACCCAGAGGGCATGGTCGTCGACATGCCGGCGGTTGTTTCCCATGCTGGTCCATGTCTTTCCACCGTTGAGTGTAACCTTCGAAATGGTTTCCATTGAATAGACTTTGTCCACATCGACTGGATCGCAGAAAATTTCGTTGTAATACTGGCCGCTCGAATGATGGCCGCTCATTTTCTGCCATGATTCACCGCGGTCGGATGAGCGGAAAAAGCCGCCGGTTTCTCCTTCGGCTTCGATGATGGCATATACTATATCGGGGTTAACGGGTGAAATTGCCAGTCCGATGCCGCCCACATCGCCCCCGGGCAGTCCCGACCGTAGTTTTCTCCATGTTTTTCCGCCGTCGGTAGTCTTATGGATGCCCGATTCGGGCCCCCCGCCGATCTTTGTATGCACATGACGTCTGCGTTGTTCCGAGGAAGCATAGATCAGATCCGGATTGCGCGGGTCCATGGCCAGGTCGTTAATGCCCGTATGTTCACTGATCTCAAGCACCAACTCCCAGTTGTCGCCGCCGTCGGTAGTCTTATATAAACCCCTTTCGCCGCCGGGGCCCCAAACGGAACCTTCGGCGGCTACGTAAACCACATCCGTATTTCGCGGGTCGATGAGGATCTTCCCGATCTGCCGCGACTCTTTAAGTCCCATATTCTTCCAGCTCTTCCCGCCGTCGAGTGTCTTATAAACCCCGTTTCCGTATCCCAACGCCCGCTGATGGTTGTTTTCGCCCGTTCCGGCCCAAACAACATGATGGTTATGGGGATCCATGGCCAGGCAGCCGATTGAATAGGCGCCATAATTATCAAAAACCGGTTTGAAGGTGGTGCCATTGTTCACGGTCTTCCAAATATGGCCCGAGGCCACCGCCACATAGTATTCGCCGGGGTTATCGGGGTTCACCGCAAAGTCGGCAATTCGGCCCGAAGTAAAGGCGGGGCCGATGCTGCGCCATTTTAGTCCGCTTACCTGTGATGAGCGGATGGTATCATTGGTTTCATCATTTTTCTTCTTTTTTTGGGCATAGGCTTCAGGTGCAGGAAAAATGAGTGTGATTGCCGCCAGGAGAAAAAATGCTTTCGGCATGAGGGAAAACAGGAACTTCATGATCGTGGTTTTTTAGTTAATACTTAGGTAGAGCATCCAAAAGTAGAAAAAATACAACATATTCACCCGCCATCAAACTTAAAGTTTCAGGATATTTGATTTCATTTCTTTTCATGAAAATGCCTGAAAATGATCTTTGCCTTTGCCTTACCGGCAATTTCGGCAAGTTGTTCCTCGCCGGCTTCACGGATATTTTTAACCGATTTGAATTTCCAGAGCAGTTTTTGGGCAGTGCCGAATCCGATCCCTTCAATATCGGTAAGGGATGTACGGATGGTGCCCTTTTCCATCTTTTTCCGGTGGTGGGTAATGCCGAAGCGATGTGCTTCATCGCGCAGGTGCCTGATCACGCGCAAAGTTTCGGATGTCTTGTCGAGATACATGGGGAGCGGATCTCCGGGATAATAGATCTCTTCCAGCTTCTTGGCGATGCCGATAATCGTGATCTTTCCTCTCAGCCCCAGCTTTTCGAGACTCTTCAGGGCAGCGCTGAGTTGTCCCTTACCGCCGTCGATCACGATCAGTTGCGGAAGTTCCTTTTTTTCTTCCACCAGCCGTTTATAGCGCCGGAGAATGATCTCCTGCATCGAAGCAAAATCATCAGGACCCTTCACTGTCCGAATATTGAAATGCCGGTAATCCTTCTTGCTGGGCTTCGCATTCCTGAAGCACACCATGGCCGCCACGGGATAGTCGCCCTGCGTATTTGAATTGTCAAAGCACTCAATATGCACCGGCAGGGTTTTCATCCTCAAATCCGTTTTCATCGTTTCGAGGATGCGGCGGGTATGGCGTTCGGGATCGGTAAGGTCAAGTTTCTTCTGCTTTTCAAGCTTGTAGTATTTTGCGTTTCTTTCAGAGAGTTCAAGTAGTTGTTTTTTATCCCCCTTCCGGGGGACGGTGATCTTAATCCCGGGCAATTCCTGTTGCAGGCGCAGCGGCAGGATGAGTTCACGGCTGCTGTCGCCGAAGCGCTGCCGCAGTTCAACAATGGCCAGGGCCAGCAGTTCTTCCGGCTTTTCATCAAGCTTTTTCTTCAGTTCAAGGGTATGTGCCTGCACCACGGCACCATTCACAACCCGCAGGAAGTTCACATAGCCGGCCTTTTCATCCGTGATGATCGAAAATACGTCCACATTATGTATATGCGGGTTTACCACGGTGGATTTGCTCCTGTAATTTTCGAGCAATTCAAGTTTCTCCTTGATGATCTGTGCCTTTTCAAATTCGAAAAGGGAGGCATGTTTCATCATCAGCTTGTTCAGTTCGGCAATGATGGTGCTGATGTTGCCTTTGATGATCTCACGAATTTCCCTGATCGATCTGTCGTAACTTTCTTCATCCTGGTACCCCACACACGGGCCAAGACAGTTTCCCAGGTGGTATTCGAGGCATACCCTGAAACGGCCGTTTTCGATATTTTTACTGCTCAGATTAAGCCTGCAGTTTCGCAGTGGATAGAGTGAGCGGATGAGTTCGAGGATGGTATTCATCATTTTTACCGAGGCATAGGGCCCGAAATATTCCGATCCGTCGCGGACAATATTCCGTGTGGGAAATATTCTCGGAAACCGCTCATTGCTGATGCATATCCAGGGGAAGGTCTTATCGTCCTTCAGCATGACATTATAGCGGGGCTGATATTTTTTTATGAGGTTGTTCTCGAGAAGGAGGGCTTCGAGTTCCGTATCGACCACCATGTGTTCGATTGCGGCGATCTTCCTGAGCATTACCGAAATTTTTCCGCCCGCATCCCGGTCTTTCCTGAAATAGGAGCCAACCCTTTTTTTAAGGTTTTTCGCCTTGCCGATGTAGATGATGCTGCCGGCAGCATCAAGGAACTGGTAGATCCCCGGTTTGCCGGGAAGCACCTTTACCTCATCGGCCAGGGTATTTTTAATTGGGGGCATCAGTCGTTATGCAGCTGTTTATCTTTCAATCCGTCCCATCCGCCTGCTTTCAGGGGAACCAAATGGCCATCGGGGCTCATCAGGTTCATGCCTTCGGCAGCTTCGGTCATGTGGCCGATCACCGATATCCCGCTGATATCTTTAATTTTTTCAAACTCGTCCGGCCTGAGGGTAAAAAGCAGTTCGTAGTCTTCGCCCCCGTTCATGGCGGCGGTATAGGGATCGATTTTGAATTCGGCGGCCGTGTTGATGGTGACCGGGTCTAAGGGGAGCTTGTCGGTATACAGCCGGCAACCCAGCTTTGAACCTTTGCATATGTGCATGATGTCGGATGCCAGTCCGTCGCTGACATCGATCATGGATGTTGGCTTCAGGTCGATCCCCTTAAGCATCCTGACCACGTCGGCCCTTGCTTCGGGTTTCAGCTGCCTTTCGAGGATATAGTCCATACCTTCGAGTTCGGGCTGCATGCCGGGGTTGGCTTTAAACACCTGTTTTTCCCTTTCGAGCACCAGCAAACCCATGTAGGCTGCGCCCAGGTCGCCGCTCACACATACCAGGTCGTGCTCCCTGGCCGTATTGCGGTAAACCACTTCTTCCTCCGCTGCGCTGCCGATCACAGCCAGTGAAAGGAACAGCCCGCTCAGGCTGGATGTTGTGTCGCCACCCACCAGGTCGACTTGATAATTATCGCAGGCCAGCCTGATCCCTTCATACAATTCATCGACTGCCTCCAGCGAAAAGCGGTTTGACAGGGCAATGCCAACAGTAAGTTGCGCGGGTGTACCATTCATGGCGTAGATGTCGGAAAAGTTCACCACCGCTGCCTTATAACCCAGGTGTTTTAAAGGGGTGTAGGTAAGGTCGAAATGCACGCCTTCCACCAGCAGGTCGGTGGAGACCAGTGTCATCCTGCCTGCGTTATTTATTACTGCGGCATCATCGCCCACACCGCGAATGCTGCTGCTGTTTTTTAGTCTGATGTTTTTTGTGAGATGGTCGATGAGGCCGAATTCCCCAAGTTCCGATATCTCAGAGCGCCTGTTGTCTGTCATGGTTAAAACAATATGATGCGAATTTACCAAAATTTGTGATGGTACACCCAAAACGGATCACAGATGCCTGGCAGAAGGATCCCTGACGCCCAATTGCTGTTGCATGCTACTGCTCAAGGGGAGTAAGGAGTATTGTTATCGAATTTCAATTATCCATGACATAATAAAGTTGGCACTTCGTCATTCACCGCTCTGAACAAAGCAAATCCTTTTTTGTTGAAAAGGATGACCACAGCGAAGCTGCAAAAGGTCTTGGTATTCAAACCAATTAAATACCAAAAAAACCTAACTTTGCAGGATGTAAGGATCAAGGCTAAATTTGAAGGCATCGACACATGCAGGACGAAAAGAACAGGATCATTGATGAGGTTACGCAGTCGGAATACAAATACGGCTTTGTGACCGATATTGAGATGGAAACGGCCCCGAAGGGGCTTACGGAAGATACCATTCGCTTTATCTCGGCAAAGAAGAAAGAACCGGCATTCCTGCTTGAAGCCCGTTTAAAAGCATTCCGGCACTGGCAAACACTTAAAGAGCCCGTATGGGCGCATGTGAAATATCCGAAGATCGATTACCAGGATATCATTTACTACGCCGCCCCGAAGAGAAAACCCGAGCTGACAAGCCTCGATGAAGTCGACCCCGAACTCCTTGAAACCTTCAAGAAGCTCGGCATCTCGCTGGAGGAACAAAAACGCTTGTCCGGGGTTGCCGTAGATGCGGTGATGGACAGCGTGTCGGTCAAGACCACCTTCAGTGAAACACTTGAAAAATACGGCATCATTTTTTGTTCATTCAGTGATGCGGTACTAAAGCATCCCGATCTGGTAAAGAAATACATGGGTTCTGTGGTACCTTATACCGATAATTATTTTGCAGCCCTGAACTCGGCGGTTTTCAGCGACGGTTCCTTTTGCTATATCCCGAAAGGGGTGCGTTGCCCGGTCGAATTATCAACTTATTTCCGGATCAATGCGGCCAACACGGGTCAGTTCGAACGCACCCTGATCATTGCCGGGGAAGGCAGCTACGTAAGCTATATGGAAGGCTGCACCGCTCCCATGCGCGATGAAAACCAGTTACATGCCGCCATTGTTGAGATCATTGCGCACGACAATGCGGAGGTAAAATATTCAACCGTACAAAACTGGTACCCCGGCAACAAAAAGGGCGAAGGGGGCATCTATAACTTCGTTACCAAGCGGGGATTGTGCAAAGGGAAAAATTCAAAGATATCATGGACACAGGTTGAGACCGGCTCGGCCGTTACCTGGAAATACCCGTCATGCATTTTGCTGGGCGATAATGCCGTGGGTGAATTCTACTCGGTTGCCGTTACCAACAATTACCAGCAGGCCGATACAGGCTCCAAGATGATCCACATCGGGAAGAACACCAAAAGCACCATCATTTCGAAAGGCATCTCGGCAGGCCATAGCAACAACAGCTACCGCGGCCTGGTCAGGATACTGAAGAACGCAGAAAATGCAAGAAATTTTTCGCAGTGCGACTCACTCCTGCTGGGCGACAAATGCGGGGCGCATACCTTCCCCTATATACAAACCGAAAACCAGTCGGGCATCGTGGAGCATGAAGCCACTACCTCCAAGATCTCCGAAGAACAGATGTTCTACTGCAACCAGCGGGGGATCGACACCGAAAGCGCCATCGGCCTCATCGTGAATGGCTATGCCAAGGAAGTGCTGAGCAAGCTCCCGATGGAATTTGCCGTGGAAGCACAGAAGCTGTTGTCGATCTCGCTGGAAGGAAGTGTGGGATAAAGTGTTGAGTATTGAGTTAGTGTTAAGTTTAATAATAAAGAAATGTTGTTAAAAATTGAGGATCTGCATGTAGCGATCAACGGAAAAGAGATCATCAGGGGATTGAACCTGGAGGTGCAGGCAGGCGAAACGCATGCCGTGATGGGACCCAATGGCACCGGAAAAAGTACGCTGGCCCTGGCCATCGCCGGGAAGGAAGGTTACGAAGTAACAAAGGGACGGATCCTGTACAAGGGAAAAGACATGGTTGACATGCCACCCGAGGAGCGTGCACGCGAAGGCGTATTTTTGGGTTTCCAATACCCGGTGGAAATACCCGGCGTAAGCGTTACCAATTTCATGCGCACCGCCCTGAACGAGATCAGGGAATACCGGAAGCTTCCGCCCCTTACCGCATCTGAATTCCTGGCACGATTAGAGGAAAAAAAGGAACTCGTGGAGATACATACAAAACTGACCAACCGCAGTGTGAACGAAGGCTTTTCGGGAGGTGAAAAGAAACGCAACGAGATCTTCCAGATGGCCATGCTCGAGCCTACCCTTTCGGTGCTGGATGAAACCGACTCGGGCCTCGACATCGATGCACTCAAGGTGGTGGCAAACGGGGTGAATGCCCTGAAAAGGGACGACAATGCCTTTGTTGTCATCACCCATTACCAGCGCCTGCTCGATTACATCATCCCGGATGTTGTTCATGTTTTGTTCGATGGCAGGATCGTATTGTCGGGCGGCAAAGAGCTGGCTGTGGAACTGGAAAACAAAGGTTACGACTGGATCAGGAAGGAACAGGCTTAGGAGAAAATATGATGAATAAAAGCACCATACTGAAGGACAGGCTTGAGCACCTGTTTGTGGAAAACAGGCAAAAGATCACCCGGCACGACCTTCCCTCTGTGACCCGCCGGCGCGACAAGGCCATGAAATTTTTTGCCGAAAAGGGATTCCCGCACAAAAAACTCGAATCGTGGCGCAATACCGACCTTGAACCCGCTTTTGAGCGTGAATACGCTACCCTTTTTGAGCCGGGGCATGGCGATATCAGCATCGATAACGTATTCAAATGCAATATCCACGAACTGGAAACCGACCAGATCTCATTGCTGAACGGCTGGTATATCGATCGTGAAAATCCGCTCAGGGATTATGGGAACGGTGTGATCGCGGGCAGCCTGGCCGAAGCCATGAAAGAATATCCGGATATCGTCGAAGCCCATTATGGCAGGCATGCAAGTGCCGACAAGGACGGTTTCCATGCCCTCAACCTGGCCATGGCCCAGGATGGGTTTTTCATCTACGTACCCGATAATACCCATGTTGAAAAGCCCCTGCAAATGGTCAGCATCATCAACCGCAATAAAGGCCTTTTCATCCAGACACGCAACCTTGTTGTACTGGGAAAAAACAGCAGCCTGACCATGGTACACTGCGACGACTCCACCAACCAGGAAGCCATGTTCAAGAATTCCGTCACTGAAATTTTTGTAAACGAGGGAGCCAAACTCGAACATTATAAACTGCAAAACCTCAACAACCAGTCGACCCTGATCAATACAAGCTGGTTCAGGCAGATGAAAGGCAGCAGCGTTAAATCCACTGCCATCACCCTGAACGGTGGGTTGATCAGGAATTACACGCATTCGATCCTGGACGGATCGGGTGCCTCGGCCGAAGTATACGGGCTTTATCTCATGGACAGAAAACAGCATGTCGACAACCAGGTGTTTATCGATCATGCCAGCCCCGACTGCTACAGCAATGAACTTTTTAAAGGCATTTTGGATGAAGAGGCCAGTGCTGTTTTCAACGGGCACATCATGGTCAGGAAAGACGCCCAGAAGACCAATGCCTTTCAGAACAGCCGGAACATTCTCATGACTGATACTGCGCGTGCCCACGCCATGCCTTTTCTGGAGATCTATGCCGACGACGTGAAATGTTCACATGGCGCCACCGTTGGACAGCTCGACCCCGAAGCCATGTTTTACCTGCGCTCGCGGGGGATCTGCGAAGCCAATGCAAGACTGCTTCTGCTCTATGCCTTTGCGGGTGAGATCGTGCAGCAGATCAGCATCGAGGCGCTCAGGACCAGGGTTAATGACATGATCAGGATGCGTCTGAAAGGAGAGCTGCATATTTGCGAAACCTGCGCACTGCATTGCGAAGGCCCGAAGAAAGACATTCTTTTCGAGATCGATCTGTCGAAAATCTGACCGCAGTTGGCAGATCTGTATCCTTGTTCGGATAACGGTAACAGGAGTGGAGGGATTGAACGCTGAAATCTGAACGCTGAACGCTGAAATAAGAAATTACTTCCGCTGTTTTTTATCCACGGAAATTGCCAAACTCAAGAGGGCCCGTAGGGCCCAAACGTTGATAAGCAGATGAAGATTCAGTCATCCGGCGCCCCGTAGGGGTGCAACAATTGCGGGGTACGAGGGACGGGGAAAACAGACAATGGACAATGCCGAATCGACAA
>CAYOLA010000077.1:0-17409 GCA_964404735.1 uncultured Bacteroidales bacterium | reverse complement strand
GTCAGGCTGACCCGGGAAAGCCTGATCAGGGAAGGGCTTGTCATTCTTGAAGAGCATTCAATTGAACTGAATGCCGGCGAGACCATCATGCTGCCTGAGCGGATATTTACGGAAAGGACCGAATACATCGCGCTCCTGTTAACGGAAAACTGCGAAAGTTGTCTTCCGGAGATCTTCCTCGACATCAAGGGCAAAAACACGGATCTGGGGCAGCAGGTAAAAAGGGCCGAAGGAATTGCCATCGTTTACGCCCTGATCTACCTCGATCGTAAAAGAAGCGGAAAACTAATTGGAAAGATCGAAAGCACACTGACCCACCATGCCTGCCTGATGCTGATAAGCCAATGATCGCCTACGGCCATTTCCTGTTCTTCCTGCAATACTTCCCTGAGCGTTTTCAGGCAGCTTATGACCGGCGGTGCCTTACATTCTTATCCAGCGGTTAATCCGGCGCGATGCCGCCCCCCCTTTCCCCGCCTGCAGGCCTCCCGCATGCTTTCATGCCACTTGAACTTATTCATTATCTTTGCCGCACACACAGCTATCCATGAAGACCATCATCAGCTTGCTTACCCGTTTTGTTCCGCGCAGGTACCTGCAATCGGTCAGTCATTCTATCCTGCGGGTGGTGGCTGTTTTTTACCGGGGCGATCAGAATGAGTGCCCTGTTTGCGGAAGGCATTTCAGAAAGTTTTTGCCTTATGGCAGGATCATCAGGCGTGAGAACGCCCTCTGTCCGTCCTGTCTCTCCCTGGAGCGGCACCGGCTGATATGGTTATACCTGAAAAATGAGACCGATTTCTTCAGCGCGAAGCTGAAGGTGCTGCATGTGGCCCCCGAATACTGCTTTATAAAGCGTTTCAGGGCACTGGAAAACCTGGAATACATCACAGCCGACCTGGAATCGCCCCTGGCCGATGTTAAGATGGACATCATGGAGATTCCTTTTGATGATGACACTTTTGACATGATCATCTGTAATCACACCCTTGAGCATGTTGATGACGACCGCAGGGCCATGCGCGAACTGTACCGTGTATTGAAGCCCGGCGGCCGGGGCATCCTCAACTCCCCCATCAACGGTAAACGGACGGCAACTTACGAAGACCCCGCCATCACCACCCCGGCGGAAAGGGAAAAACATTTCGGACAGCGCGACCATTTACGCGAATACGGACTGGATTACGCCGACCGGCTTGCCGAAGCCGGTTTTATCGTGCAGCCACAGGATGTCATTGCCGGGCTGAGCGAAGAGGAGGCCGCACGCTACGCCCTGATCCATTATGGCGGGAAAGGTCCCGAAGACCTGGTTTACCTCGTCAGGAAGCTGCGGTAAGCCGATGCGGCTCCCTGCAGTCCCTATTGTTTTATTCATCCATGATACAGCGCACGCTCATTCCCATGGCCCGGTACCCATCGTTCACAGTGCTTGACGTCGAATAATAGAAAAGGCGCTTTACGCCGATGCCTCCGGGGGTACTGCTGTGTACCATTCCATAACTTCCCGGGTTGACAAAGGTTCCGTCGGAGTGGAGCCTGTATCCGGCAACTGGCAGTTTCAGCGGTGAATTGAAGGCTCCGGCGGCATTCCCGCCTGGAAAGGATGCATCCAGGGCGACCAGTTCATCGCGTGTCGGGATCCTGAAACCCGCCGGACAGGGATTGTTTATGCCTGCAACTCCCTGCCAGAGGTTGTCATTGGGAGGGTTCCGCCAATCCTGCGGATGAGAACCGTTAAGAATGAACAGGTCATGCCCGGGATCATCCGTAACGGAAAGGCTTGTAGTGGTTCCATTAACGGCTGTTCCCGATGTGCCGCCTGTCCAGTTAATACACTCGTGGCCGTCTGATAAGCGTCCCCACTGGAAAAGCGCTCCGTAAGCAAGGTAGTCGTCGCTGCTTTGGGCTACCCCCGACGCACCCAGGTTGCGGTCGTGCCACACATATCCCGCCGCATGAACCGTATCGTATATCTGTTCTTCGCCACACATATCTGTTTCCCCGCCGGGGTTGTTTATATTACATAGATTTACCCAGCCTGTTCCGTCATAAAATTCAATGCATTGAATGGTGGCATTATAGATCATGAGGCCAGTGGCCGGTGCACTGATGGCATTCCGCTGGGCGCTCGTCATCCTTGGCGGCAGAAATCCCATGGTAGTGGAGGATACTTCGAGCATGGCGCTGCCGTCGGCCGGACTTCCATCATTATTCAAGACCATCTGGGCGCTGAGCGATGCCGTGATCATGATAAAAATGCATAAGGTCAGTGTTATTATTTTCATATTTATTGTTATTTGGTGTGGATGAATGATTTTCTATATGATAATATATTTGCCATTGAATTTTCCTGGGCGCTTCCGTACATTTTGCCTCTCAATATCAGTTTGTGAGGCATCAGCACTTCCAAAAACTCCTTCGTCCGGTTGAAGCATTTGCGCTGTATGATGATCACCACCCCGCCTCCCCATGGTCTTTCCTGGTTTCCGTATCATATTCACTGATCCTTGCTGATACTCATGTTTGAATATAGCCAGGCGCTTCGCGGTACAATGAGCCTTACTGCCCCGCCGGACGTATGAAAAATGTCGCAGTATACAAACAAATCAAAAGTGTCAATAATCCTTAATGCAACGTACAGAGACCCCGTGCGCCCGGTAATTGCCGTTCATGTGGGCACCGGTAACGTTGAAGTTCAGGAACCTTGAGTAGGAATCGATAACCGTACTTGACCAATAGTAGCCGATGGAGCCAACGTAGTCGAGCGAACCATCGCTGGCGTCGCGGCGACCCGCCATGGGCAACTTCAGTGGGGAGGCGAAAGCACCGGCGGCATCTTGGCTGATCCAGTTATCCCGTTCGCAATCAAATTCTGTCTCTGTTGGCAATCGGTAACCTGCCGGGCAGGGATTGTTGGTGCCGCTAACACCCTGCCAGAGTGTGCCGACCTGGGGATCAAGCCAGTCCCTAGGGCTGATGTCTTCGGTAATAAACAATCCATCCCAGGAGTTGCCGTCGTTAGGAACAGCTGAGGTGGCGTTGGTAGATGTGATGCCTGATGAACGATCTTCGTGGCCCTCAGAAGCACGCCCCCATTGGTATAAATCACCGTAAGATAAGGGATCAGTACTTGATGTGGCTACCTGTGAAGCACCCAGGTTGCGGTCCATCCAATATACAACCGGACCAGGACATGAACCCTGCACAGAAACAGGCGGTGTGTACGAAGCTCCTGTGCATACATCATACCATGCCGAACCATTCCAAAACTCCAGGCATGTACTGTCGGTATTGTAGATCGTAAGGCCAGTGGCAGGGGATGCAATAGCCTCACGTTGAATGGTGTTCATCCTTGGCGGCAAAAAGCCCTTATCGGTGCTTTTTACTTCGAGCATGGCTGAGCCGTCGGGTTGGCTGCCATCGCCGCTAACGGCCACCTGGGCATGCGTAACCGATGCCATTAAAACGGAGAAGATCAATACTGTAAGGATTGTTGACTTCATAAAGTATTTGCTTAAGTGTTTTTATTTTTCAAATCTTTTCTTTCCAAAGGATATATATTTCATTGACCAGCGGCAAGCATGCCTGAGTGTACCCGGTGCAAGGCCTTTGCCGCCTCTTTTGGTTTAAGGGTTGCTATGCATATTATTGATCATTACTGATACTCATAATTTAAACTGTCCAAAGATATGGCCGGCCTTATGCAGTATGCAAATATTGACCTTGGACATATTCCGGACAGGCAAAAAATAAATATTTGGCCGGATACGGAAAGCACCCGCCGACAAGCTGAAAACGTAATCCGGGGAGCCCTGTTTATGGATAAAACAATTGGCTAAGTATCTGCAGAATGGGCGGTATGGGATCCGGAATGCATGCACCTCAAAATGAGGTCCGGATTAGATGAAGTTTACGCCCGCTCATTTTGCCTTCAACAATCCGTACCGGAAATTGTTATAACTTTATTCGCATGGAAAGAGAAATACGCAGCACCAATCGCAAGGCCTTGCGCATCAATCTGAACCCGCTCATATACGGCTCTTTTGCAGAGATCGGCGGCGGGCAGGAGGTGGCACGCCACTTCTTCCAGGCCGGCGGAGCCTCGGGAACGGTAGCCAAGACGATTTCGGCCTACGACAAGGCATACAGTGATAAGCTTTATAATAAGAATAAAAGCGGCCGTTATGTGTCGGAGACCAGGCTCCGCAAGATGCTTGCCACGGAATTCGCTGAACTTAGCGGCCTGCTGAAGGGCATTCGGCGCCCCGACACGGTTTTTTTCGCTTTTGCCAACACCATTGAAACCCTGAACTTTACAAAAACCAACCAGGGACACGGTTGGCTCGGGGTGCGTTTCCAGCTGACCGCCGGCACCGTGCCCAACGAGGTGATCATACATGTAAACCTGAAGGAGAATGATGCCCTCCTGCAGCAACAGACGCTGGGGGTGCTGGGAGTTAACCTGCTCTTTGCCTGTTACGAACATCACCAACGCCCGAATGAGTTCCTGCGTTCGCTGCTCGACAACCTCTCGCGCGACCGCATAGAGATCAGCATGGTAAGGATGGCGGGGCCCGGCTTCAGCTATGTCGACAACAGGCTGCTGGCGGTGCAGATGGTAAAGAACGGCATGACCAGCGCAGTGATGTTCGACCGCAAGGGAAATGTACAACAGCCTTCCGACATGCTCTATAAAAAGAATGTGCTTGCCTTCAGGGGCAGTTTCAGGCCGATCACCTACGTGGGCTTCGACATGCTGAAGACAAGCTACAGCATCTTTAAGAAAGACAAGCACTACAGCCGCGACAACACCATTGCGCTTTGCGAGATGACGCTCAACAACCTGATGGACGAAGGGGAGCTGGACGAGCGCGACTTCCTCGACCGTGTCGACATGCTTAACGGCATGGGGCAGCATGTGATGGTATCCACATTTAGGGAGTATTACAAGCTGGTCGATTACCTTTCCCGTTTCAGGATCGGCCGCCTGCGCATCGTGATCGGCATCCCCACCTTCCTGAACGTGCTGAACGAACGGTATTACACCAACCTCAGGGGAGGCATCCTCGAGGCCCTTGGCAGGCTCTTCCCCGAAAACGTGAAGTTTTACGTCTACCCCACCATATCGGCCATCTCCCTCGACCAGCGCAAGCCGGGCGGAAAACTGCTCACTTCCAGAAATATCGAACTGCCCGATAAACTTGGCCCCCTCTACGAATACCTGGTGGCCTGCCGGCGCATCATCGACATAGAAAACGTTAGAAAAGACCGTTTATATATCAGTTCACCCTATGTGCTCAGGATGATCAGGGAAGACATCCCCGGCTGGGAAGATATGGTACCCAACTATATTGAAGAACTGATCAGGAGCCGGAAACTGTTCGGTTACAGCGGCGAGGGTAAGCCCCGCAAAGATAAGGATGACGGGAAGGCCTTGTGTAAATGACAATTGCGACCGCTGCCGCTGACAACCCGCAATAAGCAGTATACACCGCGTGGCGGATGATGGCATAAATTTTTATACTTTTATGGCATTCAAGCACGCAAGATCATGAAGCCCTCTCCCACGCCACTGGCCGAACGCCTTCGTCCCCGGAATCTCGACGACTACCTCGGGCAGGACCACCTTATTGGCAGGGATGCGATCCTGCGGAAGGCCATCGCGTCGGGCAATATCCCTTCCATGATCCTCTGGGGTCCGCCGGGAGTCGGGAAGACCACCCTGGCGCATATCATCTCCCTGCAGCTCAACAGACCTTTCTATACCCTGAGCGCCGTCAGTTCAGGGGTGAAAGACGTAAGGGAAGTGATCATGAAAGCCGGACAACAGGGCGGACAGGCCATCCTGTTCATTGATGAAATACACCGTTTCAGCAAATCGCAGCAGGACTCACTGCTGGGAGCTGTTGAAAAAGGCATCGTTACCCTTATCGGTGCCACCACCGAAAACCCCTCCTTCGAGGTGATCGCCCCCCTGCTTTCACGCTGCCAGGTATACATTTTAAAGCCATTTGAAAAGAACGACCTTCTTGCATTACTCGACAAAGCCGTTAAATACCTCGGTGAGGAACAAAACATTGCAATAAGCATCCGTGAACACGAAGCATTGCTACGCATCTCAGGTGGTGATGCCAGGAAGCTGCTCAACGCACTGGAGCTGATCGCATATTCAGCACCGGAGGGTGAAGCCGTTGAAATTGACAATAAGAGGGCCACGGAAGTGATACAGGAAAACATGGCCCTCTACGACAAGGCAGGAGAAATGCATTACGACATCATCTCGGCCTTTATCAAGTCGCTGCGCGGCAGCGATCCAAACGCTGCCGTATACTGGCTTGCCCGCATGGTGGAAGGCGGTGAGGACCCTAAATTCATCGCCCGGCGCATGCTGATCCTCGCTTCCGAAGATATCGGGAACGCCAACCCCAACGCCCTTTTACTGGCCAACGCCTGTTTCGACGCCGTAAACAAGATCGGATGGCCCGAAAGCCGCATTATACTGTCGCAAACAGCCATCTACCTGGCAGCATCACCCAAGAGCAACAGTGCCTATATGGCCATCGGAAAAGCCGAAAGAACCGTGCGACAGACAGGTGCGCTGCCGGTGCCCCTGCACCTGCGAAATGCCCCATCCGAATTGATGAAGGAGATCGGGTACGGTGAAGGCTACAGATACGCACACGATTACGACAATAATTTTGCCGAACAGGAGTTTTTACCCGGAAAGATCGCCGGAACGAAATTTTTTGAACCCGGCAACAATGCCAGGGAAAAGGAGTTGCAAAAGAGGCTGCAGGAGTTATGGAAACGTAAATACGGCTATTGACAGACAGGTATTAAAGAAAAAATGAAAACTTCATTCGAAAAACGCAACTGCCCTTTTACAACTTACCGGTTAAACATTAAAGGTATTGTATTTGTGGCAGCCGGGACTTCCGGCAAGTGAAAACTCAATAATAAAAAACCAAAAATATGCTTCCATCCATTCCAGGCATCAGCCATACCGCCAGCGACAACTTCTTTTTGATTGCCGGCCCCTGCATCATCGAAAACGAACGCATGCCGTTTGAGATTGCCGAAGTCCTTGCAGGGATCAGCCAAAGGCTGAACATCCCCCTGATCTTCAAAGCATCGTACCGGAAGGCCAACCGTTCCAAAATGGATTCCTTCACCGGCATTGGCAATCGGGAAGGACTGGAGATCCTGAAGGCCGTAGGCAGCCGCTTTGGCATCCCGGTGATCACTGATATCCACCAACCGGAGGAGGCTGCGCCGGCAGCAGAACATGTCGATGTGTTGCAGATTCCTGCCTTTTTGTGCCGACAAACCGACCTGCTCCTCGCCGCCGGTGCCACGGGCAAGGCCGTAAACATCAAGAAAGGGCAGTTTTTGTCGGCCGAGGCCATGGGCTATGCCGTTGAGAAAGTCATGAGTTCGGGCCGGGGACAGGTGATGCTCACCGAACGGGGCAGCATGTTCGGCTACCGCGACCTGGTGGTTGATTTCCGCAACATCCCGTGGATGCAGGCGCATGGGGTTCCGGTGATTGCCGATATCACGCATTCGCTGCAGCAGCCCAACCAGGCAAGCGGTGTGAGCGGCGGCCTGCCGGGGCTTATCACCACCATGGGGCGTGCCGCCGTGGCTGCAGGTGCCGACGGCATCTTCATTGAAACGCATCCCAAGCCCGCGGCAGCCCTTTCGGACGGTGCCAACATGCTGCCGCTCGATCAGATGGAGGCGCTGCTCAGCAGCCTGGTAAGGATCAGAAAAGCCTTGTAAACTATTCCGGTGTATGCCTATGGGTTGTCGAGGCGCAGGGAATTGAGCCCGCCCGTATTTCCGTCGAACTCCACATTGGCGGCATTGACAGGCAGCGAAGAAACCATTCCGAACTGGCTCAGCGGCAGGCGCAGGCTTGCCACGGAACCACCCCTGAAGAATACCGTAACCGTGCCGGTTTCGGGTATACGGTAACAGATGCCATGGCCGGCTGCGGCAGGCAGCAGGGTGGCATTTTTGCCTGCATCTTTCAGCTTGTCCGCACTTCCGTCGAGGTCGACCCTGATCATGAAAGGTTCGCCGCCGCTGCCGCCATCCATGATCCCTGACGACTGAGAGATACGGAACAGCGTAATATTTTTGCCTTCCTGGCCGGAAACGGGCAGCCAGTTAAAGCGGTAATGGATGTGGCTGGTCACCACGGCTCCCGTAAAAAGCCTTAAATACTCCTCTTCCAGCTTTTGGAGGCCTTCATCCATATAGCGAAGGGCTTCTTCGCTGTAGTTCACTTCCTGGAAGCCGATGAGCAGGTTGTAACGGTCTTCGCGTATCCTGCCGATCATCACGGCCGTTTCCCTTGCCTTTTCCTCCAGCGGCTTTTGCTGCATGCTGGTACGGAAACTCAGATCGCGCACGATGAGGGTGTCGATGCTTATCCGCCGTACGATGGTATCGACTTTCGGATACATGTTATAGCCGGCATCCATCCTGAATATTTCACCGATCTTATCGGGTCCGGTCAGGTTACCGATCGCGTTTCCACCGGCCTTTTCTGCCGGGATCCCGGCCACGGAGGTGATCATGCCTGCACCGTTCAGGCGCAGGATGCTTTGCCAGTTTTGTTTCGAAGATTTTTCGTCGGGGGCGATAAAATAATAATGCTCGGGGTCGGGCACAGGCACAGCATTGAGGCTTACATCGGCGATAGTGTATTCGATACCATCCTCGCGGACATAATTGCTGATACCCATATATTTTTCGGCATAATTGCGCAGGGGTCCGGCAAAGCGTTCTTTTTGTTCAACCACCACGTCGACGGTGATCATGGTTTGCGGGAGGGCGTAGACGATGCCGCCCTGGTTACCCATGGCAAAGGAACCGTCGATGCGGCTCACCCTGACCTGGGCCTGCAGGCCGAAAGAAATGAATAACAGCAACAATGCCGGGAAACATATCATTGTTCTTATGTTCATCATGATAAATTTTGAAATCCAAAGTTACTGATTATCCTTTTACGCTCAACCGGGCAAAGGGTTGCACGCGGCTTTGGGTATTCATGGTTACATGGTTATATTGTTATATTGTTATATTGTTATATTGTTATATTCGTGAGACTGCCTTTTTATGAGCGAAGCGATATGAAAAGGCTTAGTCGAACGGATCCTTATTTACATGAAACCATTTAACCATGTAAAGCGGGATGGTGGTACGGGGAAAATGGACAATGGACAATGCCGAATGGACAATCTTCCGCGTAGCGGAAGCTCCGCCGGCGCGCGTCTCTGCCTGAAATCCCTCAGCCAGCGAGAGGTATCTGATTGCTTAAAGCCAAACGGCCGGGTGGTCCCTCCCCCGTTGCCCGGGGTCGGGATGACCAGTGGTTGTTTATTGGCATTTGTGCGTGGGCTAATACGGCATTTCGCCCGTTTTGAGCCCGCCGGCGAGGTTTCTCCAAAATTTGAATATCGTTCATTCGCGCAATCGCGCAATCACATTGGCCTACCCCGAAACCTCGGTGGTTAAAGGGTTTTTCGCTAGCCGTGGAAAATGGACAATGAGCAATGTCGAATCGACAATCTTCCGCGCAGCGGAAGCTCCCCGGGCATCTTCTAAACGCCGGTTTTCATCCTGATCAGGGTGATGCCGTCGCGCAAAGGGATGATAAAATGATCCAGCTCAGGATCGTCTTTCACCATTCTGTTAAAGGCATTGATCCCGGTGGTTTCGGCATCGCCCGGGCGGGCCTTTTGCAACACCTTGCCTCCCCATAGGGTATTGTCGGCCATCAGCAGGCCGCCGGGTGCCAGTTTCCGCTTGAGCAGGGGAAGGTATTGGGGGTAGTTTTCCTTATCGGCATCGAGGAAGATGAGATTAAAGTTCCCATCCAGTTCAGGGATGATCCGCAAGGCATCGCCCTGGTGGCGTGTAATGGAATCCGATAATCCCGCCTCGCGGAAATAGCGGATCGCGATCTCTTCCACCTCTTCATTCCTGTCGATGGTGTGGAGAACTCCTCCGGCCTGCAGGCCTTCGGCAAGGCAAATGGCCGAATAGCCTGTATAGGTGCCGATCTCGAGAATGCGCCGGGGCATGAGCAGTTTGCTGATGAACGCAAGCAGGCGGCCCTGCATATGTCCGGTCAGCATGTTGGGGTAAGGCACGCGAAGATTTGTTTCCCGGTCGAGCTTTCCCAGCAATTCAGGTTCGGGCGGGCAATGCTCCTGCAAATAAGCCAGTATGTCTTCGTTCAGGAATTCCATTCGGCAATATAGGTAAGGGAACTGACCGTTTCCGGATCAAAGACTTCATCGGCCACCGCCAGCAGGTCGCCGGTGGTTACCCGGTCAATCCTGTCATAGATATCTTTCACGCTCAGCAGTTTTTTGTCGTAAAGAAAACTGCGGCCGCCGCTCAGCATCACATTCACGTTGGTGTCGAAGGCCATGGCGATCTGTCCGCGGTATTGTTTTTTGGCCTGCGACAACTGCAGGCTGCCCAGCCTGACCTGCCGCATCTTCCGGAGTTCTTTCATCACGAGGGCGGTTGCTTTTTCGGTCGAACCATTATCGGTTCCCATGTATATTCCCCAAACGCCCGTATCGGAATAAGGAAAATAAAAGGAATCGATGCTGTATGCGTAGCCGTATTTTTCGCGCACCAGCATGTTGAGCCTGGAATTCATTCCCGGCCCGCCCAGGATGTTGTTGAGCAGCCCGAAGGTGAACCGTCGTTCATCGCTCCGCGCAAAAGCCCTGTTCCCGATAATGCTGTGGCTCTGGTAGGTTTTACGTTCCCGGCTTATCCTGAAGGGTATGGCAGCCTGCACGGGATCTCTCGTCATATTCCCTGTTGCAACCGACGCGACATTGAAATATTTTTCCATGTATTTTACAAAACGGGCAAAGCCGATGCCGCCAACAGAACAGATCACCATATTCCCGGCAGTATAGTGATTGCGGAAGAAGTCCATGACCGCTTCGCGATTAAAGGTCTTCACGTGCCCGGGCAAGCCCAGAATGGCCCGGCCCATGGGATGCCCGCTAAACAGGGAACCCTCAAATTCATCATAAATAAGTTCGGAGGGTGTGTCTTTATAGGAGTTGATCTCTTCGATAACGATGTCCTTTTCCTTTTCAATCTCCCTGTCGGGAAAAACCGAATGAAAGATAATATCGGCAAGCAATTCCGAGGCGCGCGGGAACCAGGTATTCAGGAAGGAGGCATAAACACTGGTATATTCCTTTGTGGTGAAGGCATTGAGTTCGCCGCCCACACTTTCGAGCCGGTTCAGGATATGGAAAGCCTTTCGCCGGCCGGTACCCTTAAAGATCATATGTTCGAGGAAATGGGCCAGGCCCGACAAGCCTTCCGGCTCATCGCGGGTACCGGCATTAATGAACACACCGAGGTGGGCAACCGGACTGGCCGTCGACATATGCACCAGGCGGATGCCGTTGGGCAGGGTATGGTATCGGGGATCGCTTGGCATGGGACAAATTTAACAATATAATGCCGAACCCGGCATAAACTGCATTTTTGACAAAAAGCAGTGCCGGCCCGGCTTGCGCCTGAAGAGGCTGTTCAGCCACCCCAATGAATGCCGCAGCTAATCCGTTTTCTCAAAATACACCCAGAACAGGGGGCGGGTCATTGTTTTGCCTTCCACCATAACCTGCATCACCGGACTGATCGCCTTTACCTTTTTGTCGATCAGGAGGCTCCTTTCATCATACTTCCACTCCTCCAGGAAACGGATCATGGTGATGTCGGCCGGCACGATGGTGTTGATGACCATGGTGTCGTATTCGGCAAAAGGAGGCGTTGGCCTGACAAGCGACATATAAACCGTGTCGGTCAGCATGCTTTTGATGCGGGAAAGGCTCAGGGGTTCGTTAAAATAATCATAAGCCTGCACATCACCCGAAAGCACACGCCCGAAAATATTGTTCAGCAACTCTTCGCGGTCGGAACCGCCGATATTGCCGATCCACCAGTCGTAAGACGCATCCGTGTTCACGATCGGCACATCATACTGAATTTTTTTGGTAATAACAGTCCTTTCATCTTCGGCCTGCCTGGCACAATTCACACTCATAAGCAGCAGGGCCAGGGCCGGAATAACAAGCATTGCCTTTTTCATCTTTAAATGGTTTAATTACAGGGGGTTCAAAAAGATATCATTTTAAAGCTAACGAAAAGCGGGTTATAATATTTGACGGCCATGGATATTTGATGATGCCACAACAGCGCCGGTGCAGGGGTCATTGTTAAAAGCCTGCTAATAATCAGGGTTTAAACACCACCCCCTTGTTCTTCTTCCCGTCGATGGCCACAACTGCCGGCTTGTCAAACCGGACATGCCGGATAAACTCATCCTCATAAACAGCCTTTTGTTTGTCGAGGTAGGCTGTATCAAGGCTCCCTTCGTTGATAAAGGCGTTGATCGTGAAATAACCCACGCGGAACGATGTGAGGTTCTGGAAGAAGTGGGTACCCTGGCTGGGATCGATATGATAATCTTCCAGGCCTGATTCCACGATGAGGCGTGCGGCAGATATTTGCGGCCATTTCACGGGTATGCCCAGGTTCGGGTCGGCCGAGCCCCAGCGCCCGG
The DNA here is from genome assembly GCA_964404735.1 of uncultured Bacteroidales bacterium. Taxonomy (GTDB): domain Bacteria; phylum Bacteroidota; class Bacteroidia; order Bacteroidales; family B18-G4; genus B18-G4. Next base: position 4,793 of record CAYOLA010000077.1, on the reverse strand, counting down.
GGCCGATCAGGATATAGTTTTTCCCCTCACCCAGAAACTTATCATTGATGTCGTCAATAAGTTGTGCAATTTCGGGTGTGCGCATGGAATCAAAGCTGTCGGGCTTAACGTAAACAATATCACAAAGATCCCTGACATATCCGTTCCCGAGCGCCGAATCACTGCTCATGATGATCTTTTTGGGGTCGACACTGTCGATATCCACATCCACGGTTTCATCGGTCTCAACGATCGGCCTGATCTGCAGAAGGTGGAAGGTGTGGGGCATTCCTTTATCCTTGCTGAGTTCGAGGGCAAATTCTATTTCAATGGGTTTACCCATTTCTTTCTGCCCGGTATTGAGGATATCCTGCAGTATCTCTGCCAGGGGGATGATGTTATGGTTGAGCAGGCCCGAGAAGGTGATCAGCTTTTTACCGCCGGGCTGTATGCCTTCACGCAGCATCCGGCTCTGGTAATCGTAGGTGGAAGCAATATACCTGATCGAATTATCTTTTTCGGCATCGGCGATACGCAACCTGAGCAGGTTTACGGCATCGTCGAGGCAGGGCCTGAAGTTGTCGGCGATCAGGTCGAGGGCATAGAAAAAGCGTTGCGTTTCGCGCAGGGCCAGTTCGGGCGTGCTGGTTTGCAAAAGTTTGCGCGGATACTTCGGACTGAAGCGCAGTGTCATGCCCCCGTCTACAATATATTTCCCCAGGCCAAGGGCGATATTGGCAATGCCGTCTTCGGGCTTTTCCGGCTCGATGGGGTAAAAGTTTATTGAACGGGCAACGCCTGACAATACGGGGTAGAACTTGTTGCCGTATCGTTTGCCCACGACTTCCTGCAGGACGATGGCCATCTTTTCCTCATCAATCACATTCATGGTGGCTGCCATATAGGCTTTGCTGTCTTTATAGTAGGCCGAGGCATACACGCTTTTGATGGCTTCGCTGAGCATGATCATCATCCGCCGTTCGTCCGACTCCATGTTGGGGATCATGTATGTGGAGTATACCCCGGCAAATGGCTGGTAATAACTATCTTCGAGAAGGCTCGATGAACGGACGGCCAGGGGGTTTTTTACGTAGGAGATGAGGGTATACAGGTCTTCCTTGATCCTGAAAGGGAGCCGTGCCTTGAGGAAGGCTTCCAGGATCTCTGCATCGGTACGTTCGGCCATCGACACCTTGTAGAGGTCGTTTTCCTCCATAAACTGATCAAAGATATCGGTGCCCAGCACCACCGTCCTGGGGATGGTCACCCTTACACCCGGCCATTTGTCGTAATAATGATTCCGCTTGATCATGGAATCAAGAAATGCCAGTCCGCGTGCCTTTCCACCCAGCGAGCCTTCGCCGATGCGCGAAAGCGAGAGATATTCGTCGAAGCTGTCGCGCCTGAACTGTGCAATCACGCCCCGTGCCTTGGTCATGCGATAATTGGCGATGGAGTCGAAGAGGTATTTCTTCACCTGCTCCAGATTGTCGAAGTCGTCGAGGGTCACGTCCCTGAACCTTTCGGCCAGCGGAAAGAGGGCCCTTGCCCTGAGCCATTTCGAAATATGGTTACGCGAAAGATGATAGCGCAGGGATTGATCGGGTATCTTATAGATCTTTTTCTGCAAGGTTTGCAGGTCGCCGGCACGGTCGACCTCGGCCATGGTGTCGGGATCGATAAAAACAAAATCGCCGAAGGCGAAATACTCCCTGATAAAACTTTTCAGCTCAAAAGAAAGGGTTTTCGAATGCTTGTTGATAAAGCCCACCCGGAGTTCCTTGGCCCGGGTTTCCATATCGGCATCGGACGACTGCAGCAGGATGGGCATGAGGTTGTCTTCCGCCTTGATCTTCTTCACGAGGCGAATGCCGGCTTCTTTATCGCGCACGCCCTTGCGTTTGTATGATATGTCGGAGATGATCCCCAGCAGGTTATTTTTGTATTTTTCGTAAAAGACGATGGCCTCTTCGTAATTGCGGGCCATCAGTATCTTCGGCCTCCCCCGCATGCGCATCATCTGTTGATGCTCGTTCAGGCCTTCGGTCATGAATTGTTGCGACTGCTTAAAGATGATCTTATAAATGTGCGGCAGGTAGCTTGAGTAAAACCTCACGGAGTCCTCCACCAGGATGATGGTTTGAACGCCAACCTCGTTAACATCATGCTCAACATTCATCTTGTCCTCGATCAGCTTGATGATGGCCAGCAGCAGGTCGGCATTGCCAAGCCAGCTAAACACATAGTCGATGGGTTCGAGGTCTTCCCGGTCAAGCTTGATGGTTACCTTTCTGGAGAATGGGATGAGGATCACGATGGGGATGGAAGGGTATTTATCCTTTATCTTTTTGGCGATGCCGAAGGTGTCCTCGTCTTCGGCACTCAGCATGGTGATCACCAGGTCGATCTTCTGTTCCCTGAGTTCAAGGAAAGCCCTTTCCTCGTTCGAAACCTGTATGAACTGCGGCGGATAACGCAGGTTGAGGGCCACATATTCATCGAATATCTGTTCATCGATCCGGCCGTCTTCCTCCAGGATAAAGGCATCATAGGCGCTGGAGATCAGCAATACATGATAAATACGCTTTTTCATGAGCGTATCAAAGGAAGTGTCGTGATAGAGATATTTCGATATCTGGTTATTGGAGGCGGCCATATGCGCAAGCAGGTTTTATGGCAGTAAATATATGAATAATGCGGGATGTCATCAAAAAAGAAAAGTTCCGCCGCTATATTTTAGCGGATGAGAACTGCCTGAAACCAGAACAGTTTTGGCCCGGAATAATGCCGCCGGGATGGCATATTGGCTTAATTTTCTCTCAGCACGTATTCGTCATATTCCACTTCAAAGCGCAGCTTATGTTTCGACTCTTCCTGTGCGAGGGCGGCAAACAGTTCCTTCAGGACCGGTTCGGCAGCACGCCCTGCCAGGGAGGTATAGAGCCTGAAGGCCGCCTTTTCCTTGTTCATGGCCACGATGAGTGCTTCGCGGTACGACATGCCGGGTGTTGCCTCAACGTTCACCACATAATCGGCGATCCGAAGATCGGCAACATTTTCGGGAGGCATGCTGTTGATGCCGCTTTCCTTTACTTCCCGAAGCTTCATCTTATGGCCGACCTCCTCACGGGCAAAAGCTTCGAATACCTCCCGCATCTCATCGTTATGGGCCTGTTTGGCCAGCTCCGTATAGAATTCAACGGCCTTTTGTTCCTCATTCATGGCAAAGTCGAGGATCTCGTCAAATGATGTCAGTTTTTTCATCATGTTTATTTTTTTCGGAAGGGTGACCTTCCGGTTAACGCCTAAAGCAATTTTATGCTACATATGGCATTTACAATGGTCTCTCACCCATTATCAAATGCCTTTTCGAATTCTTCGTCGAAACGTTTCACAAGATGATCGCATCCGTGGGCAAACAGGCCCTTTTTGCCGGGTTCTCCGGTTTTTACGAACACATATTTGCCGGTATTTCCTCCGGCCGGTAACAGACCCGCAATTTCCTGCATGATCACATCAGGATCGCTGCTTTGTTCCAGTCCGAGTTGCCGCATCAGGGATGCCAGCTGCTCCAGCGTATTCATTCCGGCCTTTGGATCCAATGCCCGTTCGAACTGCCTGATCACCTTTTGTGTATTCGTAAAGGTACCGCCTGTTTCCAGCGGATAGCCGGCCGGCAGTATCAGGTCGGCTTCCTGTGCGGTATCGGTCATAAAATAGTCGGAAACCACGACAAACCCGGCCTTTTTAAGCCATGGGAGCACCTTTTCCCTGTCGGTGGCACAACCCAGCGGGTCTTCGCCAAAGATAAACAGGTTGCCAAGGTCACCCTTCGTAAGCAATCCTTCCAGGTCGTCAGTGGCTTCGGCGGGCAGGGCATCCACATTCCAGGCTTTTTTGGCCGCTTCGATAAAATCCTTGTCAGCGGTACTGTATCCGCCGGGCCCTGTCAGGGGGCTGATCCCCATATCGAAGATCCCCTGGGCATTGTTCTTTTCTTTCACACTGATGAGCCCGCTGGCGGTTTTGCCCAGCTTGCCCGTGATCATGGCCAGGTTAAAGAGCTCGGCATAAGTATTGGCGCAAAGTTCTTTTTCGCTAAAGATAACAATGGCATTCATCTGCCTGTTGTATTCTTCGGCAAACCCGCTGATCGCCTTTGCATCGCCCACACCTGCCGCCTTAACCAGGCTGTCGAAGCTTTCTGCCAGGAGGGCATCCCGGTATCCGGCAAAGCCTTCGCAATTGTCGTCGACGAACAGTTGGTTCTGCAACTTGTTTTCCAGCAGCCAGTGGTTCACCGCCCTGATGAAATGATAATACGATCCGATATGGCGTACCATATCCACCTTATGCGCCATGGGGCTGTTCCGTTGAACGGTCAGCAACTCGACCGGCACCTTGTTTTTCACCTTTGCTTCGTTCACCATAAATCCCAGCACACCGTTGTCGCGGTTCAGTTCGGCGCCGAAGAGGTATATTTTGCCGGCTTCCTTCAGTTGTTCGAAGGGCACGTTGGCGGTAACATTTTTTTCACAGGCTTGTTCCCTCCCCAGGTAGTGGAAGCTGCCCAGGTTATTGGTTCCTGCGCCGGCCCTGGCCAGTTTCTGCAAGAGGTAAAGCTCCTCGTTACTCATCCGGGCCCCGGCAAAAAAGACATTTTCTGCAGGCGTCACCGTTCTGATCCTTTCAACCATGAGGGCCAGGGCATCTTCGAGGCCGATCTCTTCAAATTTTCCGTTTACCTTATGCATGGCCCTGGTGATCCGGCCGGGCCCGTTCAGGTAGCGGTATCCGAATTTGCCGTATTTACA